>NZ_CAURTV010000068.1:0-19648 GCF_963527515.1 uncultured Cellulomonas sp.
CCGACCAGCTCCGCGGGGTCCGCCAGGTCGGCCTTGGTGAGGGCGAGCAAGGCGTCCATGCGGGCGTCGTAGGCCGCGGCGACGCAGCGGTCGATCATGCGCGTGCGCGGCTCGGGGTCCGCCAGCGCGGTGACGATGACCAGCTGGTCGGCGTTGGCGACGATGATCCGCTCGATCGGGTCGGTGTCGTCGGCCGTGCGGCGCAGGACGGTCCGGCGCTCCCCGATCCGCACGATCCGGGACAGGGAACCCTCGTCGCCGGTCGTGTCGCCGACGATGTCCACCCGGTCGCCCGGCACCACCCGGTCGCGGCCCAGCTCCCGGGCCTTCATCGCGATCGCCACCCGCTCGTCGGGTCCGTCGGGGTCGACGAGGATCGCGTACCGGCCGCGGTCGACGGCGGTGACCAGGGCGACCTCGGCGTCGGCGTGCTCGGGCCGCTGCTTGGTGCGCGGGCGCGAGCCGCGACCGGGACGGATGCGGACGTCCCGCTCGTCGTAGCGCCGTGCCTGCGGGGGACCCATCAGGCCAGCACGGCCGATCCGAGCATGCCGCCCCAGAGCCCGACGAAGTCGGGGAGGGTCTTGGCAGTCGTGGCGACGTCCTCGACCTCCACGCCCGGCACCAGCAGCCCGATCAGCGCGCCCGCGGTGGCCATCCTGTGGTCCTCGTACGTGTGCCAGGTGGCGCCGGTCAGCGGACGGGGCGTGATGACCAGGCCGTCCGAGGTCTGCTCCGCCTGCCCGCCGAGGCGCGTGATCTCGGCGGCCAGCGCCGCCAGCCGGTCGGTCTCGTGCCCACGCAGGTGGGCGATGCCCCGCAGGCGCGTGGGGGAGTCGGCCAGGGTGGCGAGCCCTGCGAGGGTCGGTGCGATCTCGCCGGCCGCGTGCAGGTCCAGGTCGACGCCGTGGATCGCCCCGGTGCCGCTGACGGTCAGCACGTCCCCGTCCAGTCGCGTGGTGGCGCCCATGCGCTCGAGGATGCCGGGCAGCAGGCCCCCGGGCTGCGTCGTCCGGGTCGGCCAGCCCGGCACGCGCACGGTCCCGCCGGCCACGAGAGCGGCGCACAGGAACGGTGCCGCGTTGGACAGGTCCGGCTCGACACGCACGTCGCGGCCGGCGATCGGTCCGGGGGAGACCTGCCAGATGGCGGGTCGCGAGTCGTCCACCGCGACCCCGGCCTCGCGCAGCAGGGCGACGGTCATCTCGATGTGCGGGAGGCTCGGCAGCGTCCGGCCGGTGTGCCGCAGCGTCAGCCCGCGCTCGAACCGGGCGGCGGCCAGCAGCAGCCCGGAGACGAACTGGCTCGACGCGGACGCGTCCACGTCGACCTGTCCTCCGCGCACCGCGCCGCGGCCGTGCACCGTGAACGGGAGGTGTCCCGGCTCGCCGTGCTCCTCCACCCGCACGCCCAGGGTCCGCAGCGCGGTGAGCACCGGACCCATCGGCCGGGCGAGCGCCGAGTCGTCACCGTCGAACCGGACCGGGCCGTCCGCGAGCGCCGCGACGGCGGGCAGGAACCGCATCACGGTCCCCGCCAGGCCGCAGTGGATCGTGGTCGACCCCTCGACGGGGCCGGGCGCCACCACCCAGTCGCTGCCGTCCTCCTCGATCCGAGCGCCGAGGCCGGTGAGCGCGGCAGCCATCAGGCGCGTGTCCCGCGATCGCAGGGCACCACGCAGGCGGCCGGGGGAGGTGGCCAGCGCGGCGAGGACCAGGTACCGGTTGGTCAGCGACTTCGAGCCGGGCACCTCGACGAGCGCGTCCAGGGGGGCGTCGGCGAGGGGTGCGGTCCAGAGCTCCATGGCGCCCAGGCTATCGCCGGGTGCCGCGCCGGCCGGCGGACGTCTCAGTCGGACGCCTTGGCGGCCGCGTGCTCCGAGCGCGCCTTCTGCACGCGCCAGCTGATCCCGGGGCGGCCCTCGAGGTCGACGCCGGCAATCAGCGCGCCGCCGGTGAACGCCAGCGCGCGCACCAGCTTGTCGCGACGGGCGCGCCGCAGCAGCGGGTCCTCGCCCTTCACGCGCTTGGTGGGCAGGTTCAGCAGGACGAGCGGAGCGGTGAGCGCCGCGAGCGCGAGCGCGGCCGTGCGCGGTGCCTTGCCGACCGCGAGCAGCAGCCCCGCCACGGTGAGCGCGGCACCGTGCGCCTGGACGATCGTCGTCAGCTGGCGGTCGCTGAGCTCGCGGCCCAGCACGTCACCGGCGGGACCGTTCCGTGCGGGCTCGGGGAGCCGACGGCGCAGCGTCGTCAGTGCACCGCGTGCCTCGGCGGCGTGCGCGGCGGGGTGCCGGACGACGTCGAGACCCTCGGTGACGAACCACGAGGCGAACAGGGGACGCGCGATCCGGCGCAGCAGCACGGCAGCTCCTCCTACAGGGCGCCGCCGGCGGCGGAGGGTGCGTCGGCGGACTCGCCACCGTCACCGATCTGCTCGCGGGCGACGTAGTTCTCGAGGTCGAACAGGTTGTCGCCCGCACGCGTGGCGACGGTGAGCAGGGTGGTGGCCGAGGCGACCTCCTCGACCTGCTCCTTGAGGAACCACAGCAGGAACTGCTCGCCGAGGGCGTCGCCCTCGGAGCGGGCGGCCGCGAAGATCGCCTCGATCTGCGCGGTCACCTGCTTCTCCTGCCGCAGGGCCAGGCCGATGGGCTCGGTGACCTGGGTGAAGTCGTTGCGCACCGGGCTCCCGGCCGGGATGGCGACGGGGAGGTCCCGGTCCAGCAGGTACCGCACGATCATCAGGGCGTGGTTGCGCTCCTCGATGGCCTGCCGGTAGTAGTGCCGTGCCAGCTGGGGGAGGTCCTGCCCGTCGAACCACACCGCGATCGCGACGTACTGCTGGTGGGCGTCGAACTCGTGGCCGATCTGCTCCCGCAGCAGGCGCAGGAAGCGGGAGTCCTCGGCGGTCGTCGTCATGCGGCCAACCTAGTGCTCCCGGTGGGGGATCGCGACGGAGGGAATGGTCCGCCTCCCGGCGCCGTTGTGCTGCTCATGACCTGTTCGACCGACACGCGACCCGCGACGGTGCCCGTCACCGGGTGGGCGATCGGAATCCCCGTGGACACTCTTCCGACCCAGCGCCCTGCGCAGATGCAGGAGATCCGGGTGAACGTGGCGTTGCCCACCTCGGTCGGTGGCGCACAGCCTGCGGGGCTAGGCTCGACCGCGATGAGCGAGGACACGAACCGTGCGCCCGAGTCCGAGGGCGACGCGGAACGGACCGAGAGGTTCGAGGCCGAGGCGCTGGTCTACCTGGACCAGCTGTACGGCGCTGCCCTGCGGATGACGCGCAACCCGGCCGACGCCGAGGACCTGGTGCAGGAGACGTTCGCCAAGGCGTTCGCCGCGTTCCACCAGTACCGGCCGGGCACCAACCTCAAGGCGTGGCTGTACCGGATCCTCACCAACACGTACATCAACTCGTACCGCAAGAAGCAGCGCGAGCCGCAGCAGTCCCGCTCCGAGGAGATCGAGGACTGGCAGCTGGCCCGCGCCGAGTCGCACACGTCGAGAGGTCTGCGGTCCGCCGAGGCCGAGGCGCTCGACCACCTCCCGGACTCCGACGTCAAGGACGCGCTCCAGCGCCTGCCCGAGGAGTTCCGGATCGCGGTGTACCTCGCCGACGTCGAGGGCTTCGCGTACAAGGAGATCGCCGAGATCATGGGGACGCCGATCGGGACGGTGATGTCCCGGTTGCACCGCGGCCGTGGGCAGCTGCGTGAGCTGCTGTCGGACTACGCCCGAGGGCGTGGCCTGGTCGGGGTGGCACCCACCGCGCCGGAGGGCGAACGATGAACGAGAGTGACCTGTCCACGGGCAACTGCGGCAACAACTGCGCGGACGCGCTCGACCGGCTGTGGGAGTACCTCGACGCGGAGCTCGGCGCACCCGATGCTGCGACGGTCCGGGCGCACCTGGCCGAGTGCGAGGGCTGCCTGGAGGAGTACGACGTCGACGTGGTGGTGAAGACCATCGTGAAGCGCGGCTGCCAGGAGTCCGCCCCCGAGGGTCTGCGGCTGAAGATCCACGAGCAGCTGACCGTCATGCGCGTCACCCTGGACTGATCCTCCCGCCTCCTCGAACGACGAAGGCCCGGTGCAGCAGCTGCTGCACCGGGCCTTCGCGCGTCTGGGACGAACGGTCTCCGAACGCTCAGGCGTTGGGACGGTTGCCGTGGTTCGCGGCGCTGCCCTTGCGGGAGCGACGCTTGCGGCCTCGCTTGCTCATGGGATCTTCCTTCGTCGACGTTCCGGGGGTCGGCGCCCGTGCTGCACGCCGGACTCGCTCCATCGTCCCACATCTCGAGTCCCCTCAAGTGCGGGGGGCCTTCGTCCGATATCCAGTGCGTGAGCCAGCCGACCCAGTCCGTCATCCCGTTCCTGCACGCCCTCGCGAGCACGGGCGGCTCCGACCTGCACTGCAAGGTCGGCTCAGCCCCCCGCGTCCGCGTCGACGGGCGGCTGCGCAAGCTCCAGGTCCCGGAGCTCAAGCCGGCGGACACCGAGCGGATGCTCGAGGAGGTCCTGCCCGACGACCTGGTGGACACGTTCCGTGCACACCACGAGGCGGACTTCGCCTACTCGCTGTCCGGCGTCGGGCGGTTCCGCGTGAACGCCTACCAGGCGCGCGGCACGTACGGCATGGTCTTCCGTCGCGTCGCGGTCGGCGCGCAGTCGCTGGCCGAGCTGTCGCTGCCGGAGGTCGTGGGCGAGCTGGCCCTGGAGCCGCGCGGGCTCGTGCTGGTCACCGGCCCGACCGGCTGCGGCAAGACGACCACGCTGGCGTCGATGGTCGACCTCATCAACACGCTGCGCGAGGTCAACATCGTCACCATCGAGGACCCGATCGAGATCCTGCACCAGGACAAGAAGTCGATCGTCTCCCAGCGGGAGGTGCGCCAGGACACGGCCGACTTCACGGTCGCGCTGCGGGCGGCCATGCGGCAGGACCCCGACGTGATCCTGGTCGGCGAGATGCGCGACGTCGAGACCGTCCGCGCGGCCTTGTCGGCCGCCGAGACCGGTCACCTCGTCCTGTCGACGCTGCACACCATCGACGCCGCGGAGACGATCAACCGCATCATCGACTTCTTCCCGCCGCACGAGCAGAAGCAGGTGCGCATCGCGCTGTCCCAGGCGCTGCGGGGCATCGTGTCCCAGCGCCTGGTCCGCCTGGCCGACGGGACCGGGCGGCGTCCGGCGATCGAGGTCATGGTCAACACGGGCCGCACGCGCGAGGCGATCCTGGACCCGGAGGACGCCCCGCCCCTGCTCGACCTGATCAAGGAGGGCGACTTCTACAAGATGCAGACCTTCGACCAGCACCTCTTCCAGCTGGTCCGGGACGACGTCATCACGTACGACGAGGCGCTGTCCGCCTCGACGAGCCCGCACGACCTCACGGTCGAGCTGCGCGGCGCCGGCGTGGTGTCCTGACCGCAGCGTCGTCGAGCCCGTGACCGCCCAGCGGTCACGGGCTCTTCCGTGCTTGCGCCCGGACGGAAACGCGATATAGCGTGTCTCCAGAGACGAGATATATCGCGATAGGGGAGCATCATGGCAAGCGAGTCCTGGGTCGTCGCCGGCCCGCAGATCATCGAGGTCGAGTCGATCACCGCCCTCCGGGTGCAGCTGGTCGGCGGCCGCGTCGACGTCGTCGCGCACGACAGGCCCGGGGCCCGCATCGAGGTGCACGCCGTGGACGGCCGGCCGCTGGAGGTCAGCCTCTCGGACGGCGAGCTGCGCGTCGGCTACCAGTTCACGCTGGGCGGCTGGGAGGGGTTCCTGGAGCAGTTCCGCAACTTCCGCGGCAAGGACAGGGCCGACGTGCACATCGCGGTGCCCCGCGGCGTCCACGCCAAGCTGGGCACGGTGAGCGCCGACGGCCTGCTGGCCGGTGTGGCGGAGGACGCGTCGGTCTCGACCGTGTCCGGCACGCTCGTCACCGACGGCACCAGCGGGCGGCTGAGCGCCAACACCGTGTCGGGCGAGATCGTCGTCCGCGACCACCGCGGTGATCTCAAGCTCAACTCGGTCTCGGGCGACCTGGCGGCATCGGGCGAGCTGAGCCTGGTGCAGGCCAACTCGGTCTCGGGCTCGCTGACCCTCGACGTGACCACCGGGTCGTCCCGGGTGACGGCCTCGACCGTCTCCGGGGACGTCACCGTCCGTCTGCCGGCGGGCAAGGGCGTGCAGGTCAAGGGGCAGTCCGTGTCCGGGCGGCTCGTCGTGGACGGCGAGGAATACAAAGGCACGACGCCCGGGCACCGCAAGGTCGACCTGCGCACCGGCGACGGCGCCTGCTTCGTGTCGTCCAGCACGGTGTCCGGGCACCTCACGGTGCTGCGCGGCGCGGGGACCGGGGTCGCGTGATGATGGCGCCGGTCTTCGCGCACGGCCAGCTGCGCCTGTACCTGCTCTCGCTGCTCGAGAGCGGCCCCAAGCACGGCTACGAGCTGATCACCGCGCTCTCGGACCGCTTCGGCGGCACCTACCGCCCGAGCGCGGGCACCGTGTACCCGCGGCTGGCTCGGCTGGAGGAGGAGGGTCTGGTCCTGCGGGTGGACGAGGAGCGCAAGAGCACCTACGCGCTCACGGAGGCGGGCTTCGCGGAGCTGGACGCGCGTCGGGGGGACCTGGCCCACCTCGAGGAGGGCATCGCCGAGTCGGTGCGCGAACGTGCCGCGCAGGTGCGCGAGGACGTCAAGGGCTCCATGCGAGGGCTGCGCGCCGACCTGGCCGCCGCCGCCCAGCAGGCTCGCGCGGCCGCGGTGCCGCACGCTGCCGGCGTCGCGGACGACCCGCGGCTGGCCTCGCACGTACGGGCCACGGACGCCGAGGCGATGATCCGCCGGTTCCGCGACGAGCTCCGCGCCGACCTGCGGCGGGCCGACGCCAGCGGCGGCGTCGACCAGCTCACGCTCGACACCCTGCGGACCGTGCTGGATTCCGCCCTGACGGCCGTGCGCGGCACGCTGCGGTGACGGCGGTCAGGCGCCGTCGTCGGGCAGGCCGAGCCAGGCGTGCCATCCGGTGTGCAGGACCAGCCAGGCCATGAGGCCGTAGCCCGCCTGCCCGGGCAGGACGCCGTCTCCGGCCGCCAGGTCGCCCAGCCACTGGTCGTGGGCGGCCAGCGGGGTGTAGGTGTCGACGTAGGGCACGCGGCGCCGGGTGGCCACGTCCGCGAACGCTGCGGACAGGTCGGCCAGCTGGTCCGCCTCGGCGGTGCCGCCCGGCGGGGGGCCGACGACGAACGCGGGGATCCGGCGCTGGTCGGCGACGTCGAGGATGTTCGCCAGGTTGAGCCGGCTGCGCGCGAGCGAGAGCCCGGCGGCGACGTCGGCCCGGCCGAGCGCGACCACCAGGCGGTTGTCGGCCTGCGGGGACAGCCGGCGCGTGACCTCGTCGTCCCACCGGGCCCCGAGGGCGGTGCTGGTCTCGCCCGGGACGGCCAGCGTCAGCACGGTGAGCGGATCGGGGGTCGGCGTGCGGGCGGCCACCCGGCCGACCCAGCCCAGCCCCTTGGGGTCGCCTGCGCCGGCCACGAGCTCGTCGCCGACCACCGCCAGCCTCAGCGGCAGCTCTCCCACGCGCGTCACCTCTCGCCGTCCGGTCCCGACGGCTCGTCGGGTGACGGCCGTCGCCGCCCAGTGTCTCAGGGCACGACGACGAGCGCGGGTTCATCGACGGGCCAGTCGCGGGTCAACCGGCGGTGCGGTACGGGTGGCTCGGCAGGTCGGTGGTGGCGTCCGACCAGTCGGCGTGGGACGCGGGCGGCCGGGTGCTGCCCAGTCCGTCGTTGCGCAGCGTGAGGATCAGCCGGGCGACCAGCCAGGCCGCGGCGGCGAGTGCGAGGACGATCCAGAGAGTGGTCATGGCAGAAAGTCTGCGCTCGAGTACTTCATGCCACGAGTGGCAGAAGAGACGATGACCGTTGACATTCCGCCAGCGGGTGCCGATGCTGTGCGCATGCTCCGCTCCGTCGTCGCCCTCGCCCTGCCGAACGTCGCGCCCTTCGAGCTGGGGGTCGCGTGCGAGGTGTTCGGCATCGACCGGCGGGACACCGGCGGGCCCACGTTCGACTTCACGCTCTGCGGCATCGAGCCCGGCGTGGTGCCGACGAAGGGTGGTGCCTACTCCATCGTCGTGGAGCACGGGCTGGAGGCCACCCGCGGCGCCGACCTGGTGATCCTGCCCGCGTACGGCGAGCCCGAGGGGGTGCCGGAGGCGGTGCTCGACGCGCTGCGGGACGCGCACGCGCGCGGCGCCTGGGTGCTGAGCATCTGCAGCGGGGCCTTCGCACTCGGTCAGGCGGGACTGCTCGACGGACGCCGCTGCACCACCCACTGGATGCACAGCGAGCGGCTGGCGGGGTCGTTCCCGCAGGCGCGCGTCGACCCGGCGGTCCTCTACGTCGACGACGACCGGGTGATCACGAGCGCGGGGACCGCGGCGGGGATCGACGCGTGCCTGCACCTGGTCCGCCGCGAGCTGGGCGCCTCGGCCGCGTCGATGATCGCCCGCCGGATGGTGGTCCCCCCGCACCGGGACGGCGGTCAGGCCCAGTTCGTGGACACCCCGCTGCCCTGCGACGCCGACACCCTCGCCCCGCTGCTCGCCTGGATGGTGGAGCACCTCGACCAGGACCTGAGCGTCCCCGACCTGGCCGCCCGCGCGTTCGTGTCCGAGCGGACGTTCGCCCGCCGGTTCCGCGCGGAGACAGGCACGACGCCCGCCGCGTGGGTCACCCGGCAGCGGGTGGTGCGGGCGCAGGAGATGCTGGAGCGCTCCGACGCCGGCATCGAGGAGATCGCGCGGCTCTGCGGGTTCGGGACCGCGGCCGTCCTGCGGCACCACTTCGCCCGGACGCTCGGCACGAGCCCGCAGGCCTACCGCCGCACGTTCGCGCCGGTCGGGGTCTGAGGGACGACGAAGGCCGCACCCCGGGTGGGGTGCGGCCCTCGGTCGGGTCAGTGCTGGAAGGCGGTCTCGACGAGGTTCGCCTGCTGCGCCTGGTGCTTCTTGGCGGAGCCGGCGGCCGGCGACGCGGACTCCTTGCGGGAGATCACGCGCAGGGTGCGGCCCAGCAGCTGTGGCAGGTGCATGGACAGGAACGTCCACGGACCCTGGTTGCGCGGCTCGTCCTGCACCCAGACCAGTTCGGCACCGTCGAACGGGGCGACGGCCGCCCGCACCGCCTCGGCGTCGAGCGGGTACAGCTGCTCCAGCCGGACGATGGCCGTCTGCTCGTCGCCACTGGTCACCCGGTGCGCCAGCAGGTCCCAGTAGACCTTGCCGGAGCAGAGCAGCACGCGGGTGACCTGACCGGCCTTGGCGGCCGCCAGCTCGTCGCCGATAACCGTCCGGAAGGTGCCCGAGGTGAAGTCCTCCACCGGTGACGCAGCGGTCTTGAGGCGCAGCATCGACTTCGGCGTGAACACCACGAGCGGGCGACGCGGGCGGTCGTACGCCTGGCGGCGCAGCAGGTGGAAGTGCGACGCGGGCGTGGACGGCTGCGCGATCGTCATGTTGTCCTCGGCCGCGAGCTGCAGGAACCGCTCGATGCGGGCCGACGAGTGGTCCGGCCCCTGGCCCTCGTACCCGTGCGGAAGCAGCAGGACCACCGACGAGCGCTGCGCCCACTTCTGCTCGGCCGACGAGATGAACTCGTCGATGATCGTCTGGGCGCCGTTGACGAAGTCGCCGAACTGCGCCTCCCAGAGCACGAGGGCGTCGGGACGCTCGACCGAGTAGCCGTACTCGAACCCGAGGGCGGCGTACTCGGACAGCGAGGAGTCGTACACCCAGAACTTCGCCTGGTCGCCCGACAGGTAGAGCAGCGGGGTCCACTCGGCACCGGTCTCCCGGTCGTGCATGACCGCGTGCCGCTGGACGAACGTGCCGCGGCGCGAGTCCTGCCCGGCCAGGCGGACCGGCGTGCCCTCGACCAGCAGCGACCCGAACGCCAGCAGCTCGCCGAAGCCCCAGTCGATGCCGCCCTCGCGGGACATGGCCTCCCGCTTGGCCAGCAGCTGCGCCAGCTTGGGGTGGACCGTGAAGCCCTCCGGCGGCCGGACGTGGGCGTGCCCGATGCGCTCGAGGGTGCGTGCGTCGACGGCGGTCTTCCAGCCGACCATGACGCCGGCGTCCTCGAGCTGCGACTCCGGGCGCTCCAGGCCCTTGACGGCCTCGGCCTCCGGCGGGGCGGGGGTGTACCCGTCCTCGCGCGTCTCGGTGAAGACCCGCTCGAGCTGCTGCTGGTAGTCCTGCAGCGCCTGCTCGGCCTCCTCGATCGTGATGTCGCCGCGCGCCACCAGCGTCTCGGTGTAGAGCTTGCGGACCGAGCGCTTGGCCTCGATGAGGTTGTACATGAGCGGCTGCGTCATCGAGGGGTCGTCGCCCTCGTTGTGACCGCGGCGGCGGTAGCAGACCATGTCGATGATGACGTCGCGGTCGAACTGCTCGCGGTACTCGAACGCCAGCTCGGCCACCCGCACGCACGCCTCGGGGTCGTCCCCGTTGACGTGGAAGATCGGCACCTGGAGGCCCTTGGCCACGTCGGTCGCGTACTGCGACGACCGCGACGAGGACGGTCCCGTGGTGAAGCCGACCTGGTTGTTGATGATGACGTGGATGGTGCCGCCGGTGCGGTACCCGCGCAGCTGCGCCAGGTTGAGCGTCTCGAACACCACGCCCTGGCCCGCGAAGGCGGCGTCGCCGTGGATGAGGATCGGCAGGACGGAGAAGCCGTCACCGCCCAGGTCGATGCGGTCCTGCTTGGCGCGCACGATGCCCTCGAGCACAGGGTCGACAGCCTCGAGGTGCGAGGGGTTGGCGGCCAGGTACACCGCGGTCGTCTCGCCGGACTCGGCGGTGAACGTGCCCTCGGTGCCCAGGTGGTACTTGACGTCGCCCGAGCCCTGGACCGACTTCGGGTCCTGGTTGCCCTCGAACTCGCGGAAGATCTGCGCGTAGGACTTACCGGCGATGTTGGCCAGGATGTTCAGCCGGCCGCGGTGGGCCATGCCGATGCCGACCTCGTCGAGACCGTTGTTGGCGGCCTTGGACAGGATCGCGTCCAGCAGCGCGATGACGGACTCGCCGCCCTCCAGCGAGAAGCGCTTCTGGCCGACGTACTTGGTCTGCAGGAAGGTCTCGAACGCCTCGGCCGCGTTCAGGCGGCGCAGGATCCGCAGCTGGTCCTCGCGGGGCGTGCGGGCGTACCCGGACTCGAGCCGCTCCTGGAGCCACCGGCGCTGCCGGGGGTCCTGCAGGTGCATGTACTCGCTGCCCACGGTGCGGCAGTACGAGTCGCGCAGCAGGCCGAGCACCTCACGGAGCTTGGCGCGGGGCTTGCCGCCGAAGCCGCCGGTGGGGAACACCCGGTCGAGGTCCCAGAGCGTCAGGCCGTGCGTCTGCACGTCCAGGTCGGGGTGCTTGCGCTGGCGGTAGGCAAGGGGGTCCGTGTCCGCCATGAGGTGGCCGCGGGACCGGTAGGAGTGGATGAGCTCCGCGATGCGGGCCGGCTTGATGGCCTCGGCGTCGGGGTCGGCGGCCTCGCGCACCCAGCGGACGGGCTCGTACGGCACGCGCAGCGAGGCGAAGACGCGGTCGTAGAAGCCGTCCTCGCCCAGCAGCTTGCGGCCGATGATGCGCAGGAAGTCGCCCGACTGCGCGCCCTGGATGATGCGGTGGTCGTACGTGGAGGTCAGCGTGAGGACCTTGGAGATGCCCATCCGGTGCAGCGCGTCCTCGGACGTGCCGGCGAACTCGGCGGGGTAGTCCATGGCGCCGACGCCCACGATCGTGCCCTGGCCCTGCATGAGCCGCGGGACGGAGTGGACCGTGCCGATGGTGCCGGGGTTGGTCAGCGAGATCGTGGTGCCGGAGAAGTCGTCGACGACCAGCTTGTTGGCGCGTGCGCGCCGCACGACGTCCTCGTAGGCGGACCAGAAGCCGGCGAAGTCGAGCGTCTCGGACTTCTTGATCGACGGGACGAGCAGCTGGCGGGTGCCGTCCGGCTTGGCCAGGTCGATGGCGATGCCGACGTTGACGTGCGCGGGCGTCAGGACGCTCGGCTTGCCGTCGCCCAGCGTGTAGGAGGTGTTCATCGCGGGCATCTCCGCCAGCGCCTCCACCATGGCGAAGCCGATGAGGTGCGTGAACGAGATCTTGCCGCCGCGACCGCGCGCCAGGTGGTTGTTGATGACGATGCGGTTGTCGACCATGAGCTTGGCCGGAACGGCGCGCACCGACGTGGCCGTGGGGACCTCGAGCGAGGCCTCCATGTTGGTCACGACGCGCGCGGCGGGTCCGCGCAGCTTCTGCACGTCGTCCGCGGTCTCGGTCTCGGCCTCGTCGCTGCTCGACGTCCGCTGCGCCACTTGCGCGTACGGCGCGGTCGCGGGCTGGGCGGTGGCGATCGGGGACGTGACCGGCGCGGGCTCGACCGCCACCGGGGCGGGGGCAGGAGCCGGAGCGGGGGGCGCAGGCGGGGCCACCGGTGCCACCACGGCCGGTGCGGGCGCGGGGGCGGCCGCGGTCGGCGTCGTCGCCGGGGTGCCGTTCACCGGTGCGGAGCCGTTGGACTCCTCGGGCTTGTAGCCCTCGAAGAAGTCCCACCACGCCGGGTCGACCGAGTTCTTGTCCTTCTGGTACTGCTCGAACAGCTCGTCCACGAGCCACTCGTTGGCGCCGAAGACGGCACTCGTCGAGTCAGGATCCGCCATCTGGGTCACGCTGGGATCGCCCACTTCCGCTGCGGTCCGTGACCGCGTCGCTGCTGGTTCAGTTGCCCGTTCTCTTGATGACAACACTACGGCCTGCAGGACCTAGGGCCCGCCTCGGGAGGCCGCTTCGGGGCGTATCCGTAGGCGCCTTCACCTTGTCGGCGCACCCGGGTCAACGCGGGGCAACGAGGACGTTCGGCGGACCCAAAGCCGAGGTCGTCGGCACCCCTGCGAGGTCATGGTTCTGCAGCTGGCCTCAGGTGATGTCGCGGCGGAACGTGGTGACCCTGCCGATCGCCGCCAGGCCCAGGCCGTAGGCGAGCAGAACGAGGGCGCCCTGCCACCAGGTCAGCAGCGTGCCCATGCCCGACTCGGAGTAGATGCTGCCGCCCGAGACGGCCTCACCCGCGGCGCCGGGCAGGTAGGCGGCGATGCCAGGACCCCAGGTGGTCAGGGTCAGGACGAAGCGCAGCACGGGCTCGACGAACTGCGTGAACGCCAGGACGACGACGATCGCCGCGACCTGGTTGGTCAGCACCGACCCGAAGCCGACGCCGACCACGGCCCAGAGCGCCAGGGCGAGCACGGACAGGGCGATGGTCCGCCACGTCGAGGCCTCGTCCAGGAACGTCGGCAGGTCCAGCAGGGACAGCACGGCCGCACCCGCCCCGACGGCGGCCAGCGTGCCGACGAGCCCGTACACCAGGCCGAGCACGGCGGCCGAGACCACCTTGGCCGACACGAGGACGGTCCTGCGGCTCTCGGCCAGCAGCGTGGGCGTGATGGTCTGGTGGCGGAACTCCGAGGCGACCGCGAGCGCGCCGACCAGGAGCGGGAAGACGTAGCCGAACGTCACGGCGACGGTGTAGACCGCACGGACGACCGCGTCGGGCGCCAGCACGACCTCCTCGCCGGTGCCGCCGGTCATCCCGCTGCCTTGGGAGACGGCCCAGCCGAGGACGGCGGACAGGAACGCCATGTAGACGGCCATGGCGAGCAGGAGGATCCACCACAGCCGGGTGGTGACCAGCTTGCGGTACTCGGTGACCAGCGCGGCGCGCATCAGGCCACCGCCCCGGCGGTCGCGGCGTCGACCGAGCCGACGAGCTGCAGGAACAGCCCCTCCAGCCCGGGATCTCGGCTGGTCAGCTCGTGCAGCTCGACGCCGGCGGCGAACGCGGCGGCTCCGACGGCGGCGGCGTCGACGTCCCACAGGTCGGCCACCCGAGGGTCGCCGGCGTCGGTGCGCACCCAGGACGACCGCTCGACCAGCGCGGCGAGGCCGGCCGCGTCCGGGGAGACCACCCGGACCTGCGCACGCGCCATGCCGGCCAGCTCCGCCAGCGAGGAGGCGTGCGCCAGCCGGCCGCGGGCGATGATCACGACGTCGTCGACGGTCTGCTCGACCTCGGAGAGCACGTGGCTGGACACCAGCACGGTGCGTCCCTCGGCCGCCAGCGTCCGCAGGAAGCCCCGCAGCCAGCGGATGCCCTCCGGGTCCAGCCCGTTGGCCGGCTCGTCCAGCAGCAGGACACGCGGGTCGCCCAGCAGTGTGGTGGCCAGCGCCAGGCGCTGCCGCATGCCGAGGGAGAAGCCGCCGACGCGTCGGTCGGCTGCGGCCGACAGCCCGACCAGCTCGAGCACCTGTCCGGCGCGGGCGTCGGGGACGCCGACCTGGGGCGTGTAGAGGCGCAGGTGGTCCAGCGCCGTTCGCCCCGGGTGGAAGCTTGCAGCCTCCAGCGCCGCGCCCACCGTCCGCAGCGGCCGCGGGATCTGGGCGTAGGTCCGGCCGCCGATCGTCGCGGCCCCCGCCGTCGGCCGCACGAGCCCCAGCAGCATCCGCAGCGTGGTCGTCTTCCCCGCGCCGTTCGGGCCGAGGAAGCCGGTCACGCGACCGGGGGAGACCTGGAACGACAGATCGTCGACGGCGCGGACCGGTCCGAAGGACTTGGAGAGGTGGTCGACCAGGATGGTGCCGTCGGTGGTCATGGGACGACCCTAGCGACGGGCGTGGCTACTCGGCCGCGATCCGGCTGGTCGCCGGCAGCGTCACTCGCATGGTGCAGCCCACGTCCGTGTCCGCGACCTCGATCCGCCCGCCGTGCAGCTCGACCGCCCACCGCACGATCGCCAGCCCGAGGCCGGTGCCGCCCGTCGACACCTGACCTGTGAGCGCGGGGGTGTTGCCGCGGACGAACCGCTCGAACACGTGGGGCCGCTGGTCGCGGGCGATCCCCGGGCCGTGGTCGACCACGTCGATCCGCACGTCGGAGCCCACCCGGGACGCCTCCAGCCGGACCTCGTCGTCGTCGGGGGAGTGCCGGACGGCGTTGTGCACCAGGTTGGCCACCACCTGGTGCAGCCGGTCGGGGTCCGCGGGGACGGTGAGGTCCGGCGGCTGCACCACGACGGGGAACCGCAGCCGCTTGGTGGACCCGACCAGCAGCGCGCCCTCCGCAGCCTCCTCGAGGAAGTCCTGCAACCGCACGTCGGCGATCTGCAGCGGCACGTCCCCGGCCTCGAGCCGGGACAGGTCGAGCAGGTAGGTGACCAGCCGCCCGAGGCGCTCCGTCTGCGCCAGCGCCGCCTGCATGGTCGCCGGGTCCGCCTCGGTCACGCCGTCGACGATGTTCTCCAGCTGCGCCTGCAGCGCGGTCACCGGGGTGCGCAGCTCGTGGGAGACGTTGGCGACGAGCTCCCGGCGGAACGTGTCCGCCTGCTCGAGGTCGTCGGCCATCGTGTTGAACGCGTCCGCCAGCTGACCGACCTCGTCCAGGCTGGTCGCCCGCACCCGGCGGCTGTAGTCGCCACCGGCCATCCGGCGCGCCGCCTGCGTCATCTCCCGCAGGGGCGACGTCATCCCGCGGGCCAGCAGCTGCGTGACGACGAGCGAGGCGATGATCGCGATGGGCAGCGTGCGGGACGGGCCGAGCTGGTTGTAGAGGCCCACCCAGGTGATGAACGCGGCGAGGGTCACCGTCGCGGCCACCAGGACGCCCAGCTTGATCTTGATCGACCGGAAGCGGTCGAGCGGTCGCAGGTCGGGGATCCGGGACCGGGCGAACTCGCCCCGGACGTGGCGGGGTGCGTTCACGCGCCCTCGGGGACCGTCGCCCCGCCGGGATCGGCGGCGCCGTCGCTCGGCTCGAACGCGTAGCCGACGCCGTGCACCGTGCGGATGAGATCGGCGCCGAGCTTGCGACGCAACGCCTTGATGTGCGAGTCGACCGTGCGCGTCCCGCTCGCGTCCACCCAGTCCCACACCTCCGCGAGCAGCCGCTCACGGGTCAGGACCGTGCGCGGGGTGGCCGCGAGGGCCAGCAGCAGGTCGAACTCGGTCGGCGTGAGGTGCACCTCGGTCGCGCCGCGCAGCACGCGCCGCTGCGCCCGGTCGACCGTCACGTCGCCCAGGACGAGCGGCGGGTCGGGCAGCTCGGCGGTGGCCAGCTCGGCGGCACGCGTCGCGCGCTCGGTGCGGCGCAGCAGCGCCTTGGTCCGCGCCACCAGCTCCCGCATGGAGAACGGCTTGGTCATGTAGTCGTCGGCGCCGACGCCCAGGCCGATGAGCATGTCGGTCTCGTCGTCGCGCGCGGTGAGCATGAGCACCGGGACGGGCCGCTCCGCCTGGATCCGCCGGCACACCTCGAGCCCGTCGATCCCGGGGAGCATCACGTCGAGCACCACGACGTCCGGCCGGAGCCGGGACGCGGCGCTGACCCCCGCGAGACCGTCGCCCACCGCCTCGACCGACCAGCCCTCCGCCGACAGCCGGTGCACGATCGCCTGGGCGATCGCCGGCTCGTCCTCCACCACCAGGACCGTCGTGCCACCGGGCCCGCCAGGCCCCCCGGCCCCCGTCGCCGCACCGCTCGCGTTCGCCATGCGGTCAGCGTGGCACAGCCGGGCAGATATGTGACCGCGCCGGGTGGTGTCGCCCCGTCGCCCGTATGATCGAGCCCACCATGAGCAGCTCAAGTCGCTGCCGGCGTCCTGCCCGGGCCGACGAGCCCGCGGGACACCATGCCGGCCACCACTTCCGCACGACCCTCTCCCCAGCTCCCGCCCCCCTGAGCGCCGACCCCCGGGTCGGCGCTCGTCGTGGGCCCGGTGGTCCCGCATGCTGATCGAGTGGCTGCTGGTGGCGCTCGGCATCCTGCTCACGCTCGGGACCGCGGTGTTCGTCGCCAGCGAGTTCTCCCTGGTCACGCTCGACCCCGGGCTCGTCGAGAGCCAGGCCGCGGCCGACGACCGCCGCAGCCAGTCCGTCCTCAAGGCGCTGCGGCGCCTGTCCACCGAGCTGTCCGGCGCCCAGCTCGGCATCACGCTGACCACCGTCCTGCTCGGCTACACCACGCAGCCGGCCGTCGTTCGACTGCTGCGGCTGCCCCTCGAGGACTCCCCGCTCGGCCAGGTGGTCGGCGGCCTGCTGGCGGGCGTCCTGGCGCTCGTCCTGGTCAACGGGTTCTCGATGGTGGTCGGCGAGCTCATCCCCAAGAACCTGGCGATCAGCCGGCCGATGGCGACGGCCCGCACGGTCGCGCCGCTGCAGCGGGGCTTCACCAGCGCTCTGCGGCCGCTCATCGTCGCGTTCAACGGCAGCGCCAACGCCCTGCTGCGCAGCGTCGGGATCGAGCCGCGCGAGGAGCTCTCCGGCGGGCGGTCGCCGCAGGAGCTGGCCGCACTGGTGCGGCGCTCGGCGGAGGTGGGCACGCTCGACGAGTCGACGGCCACCCTGCTGACCAACTCGATCGAGTTCACGGAGCTCACGGCGGTCGACGTGATGACCGACCGGCTGCGGCTCGTGGTGGTGCGGCGCGAGGACCCCGCGTCCGACGTCATCGAGCTCGCCCGGCGCACCGGCCACTCCCGGTTCCCGGTGATCGGAGACTCCAGCGACGACATCGTCGGTCTCGTGCACCTGCGCCGCGCGATCGCGGTGCCGTACGAGCGCCGGTCCGAGGTGCCCGCGGCCGCGCTCATGGTCGAGGCGCCGCGCGTGCCGGAGACCGTGCACCTGGGGCCGCTGCTGGTCGAGCTGCGCGAGCAGGGGCTGCAGATGGCGGTCGTCGTGGACGAGTACGGCGGCACCTCCGGCGTCGTCACTCTGGAGGACGTGGTCGAGGAGCTGGTCGGGGACGTCGCCGACGAGCACGACCGCCGACGCACCTCGACCGCCCGGTCCGCGGACGGCTCCTGGCTCCTGCCCGGGGTGCTGCGCCCCGACGAGCTGGTGGAGGTCACCGGGCTGCACGTCCCCGCGGACGGCCCGTACGAGACGCTCGGTGGCCTGCTCATGTTCGTGCTGGGACGCATCCCGGCCGACGGCGACGAGATCGTGGTCGGCGGCGTCAAGCTCGCCGTGGAGGCCATGGCGGGGCGCCGGGTCGAGCGGGTGCGCGTGTGCACGGTCGAGGCGGACGAGGAGGACGAGTCATGAGCTCGAGCCTCGCGCTCCTGGTCGCCGTACTCCTGCTGGCCGCGAACGCGTTCTTCGTCGGCGCGGAGTTCGCCATCATCTCCGCGCGCCGCAGCTCCATCGAGCCGCTCGCCCGAGAGGGAGACCGGCGTGCCGTCACCGTGCTGTGGGCCATGGAGCACGTCTCGCTCATGCTGGCCTGCGCGCAGCTGGGCATCACCGTCTGCTCGACCAGCCTCGGGGTGGTCGCCGAGCCCGCCATCGCGCACCTGATCGAGGCGCCGCTGCATGGGCTGGGCATCAGCGAGAGCCTCACGCACCCGATCGCGTTCGTCGTCGCGCTCGCGGTGGTGGTCTACCTGCACGTGGTGCTCGGCGAGATGGTGCCCAAGAACCTGGCCGTCGCGGGTCCCGACCGGGCCGTGCTCATGTTCGGCCCGCCCCTGGTCTGGATCGCCCGCGTGGTGCGCCCCCTGATCACGGGCCTGAACTGGCTGGCCAACCACGCCCTGCGGCTGTTCGGCGTCGAGCCCAAGGACGAGGTCGCCTCGGCGTTCACGGCCCAGGAGGTCCAGTCGATCGTCGAGCGATCCCAGGCCGAGGGGCTGCTCGAGGACGAGCAGGGGCTGTTGGCCGGTGCCCTGGAGTTCTCGGACCGGACCGCCCAGGACGTGATGATCCGCACCGGCGAGCTGGTCACGCTGAGCGAGGGCAGCACGCCCGAGGAGGTCGAGCGGCTCGTCGCCCGGACGGGGTTCAGCCGGTTCCCGGTGGTCGACGACGCCGGCGTACCCCTCGGCTACCTGCACCTCAAGGACGTCCTGTACGCGGACGAGGGCGCACGGAGCCTCCCGGTGCCGGCGTGGCGCGTGCGGGCGCTCGCCGTGGTCGCGCCGCAGGACGAGGTCGAGGACGCGCTCGCCGCCATGCAGCGGTCGGGGTCGCACCTGGCCCGCGTGGACGAGGACGGGGGCGCCGTGGGGGTCGTGTTCCTCGAGGACATCCTCGAGGAGCTGGTCGGCGAGGTGCGCGACGCGATGCAGCGGGGCCAGCTGTCCTGACCTGTTGTGCGGATCACGTGCGCGTGCTCGGCGTGTCGCCCCGCGTGTCGCCCGTATTGTCCGTTGCGTGGACTGGACGCCTGTCCAGGGGGTTGGAAGCGCGATCACGAGCCGTTATGGTTTCGTGACCGCAACACGGCGAGCACGGGACTGGCGCGCGCTCGACGTGGACGTCGCGGCAGATCAGAGACGCGTGGACGACTGGAGGTGTCGTGGGGTCGCACAACGAGGAGCCCGTGACGGCTCTCCCGACCCGCCGCAGTCTGCGTGAGGCCCAGCGGCGGGCGGAGTCCGCACCGACCCCGGTGACCGCACCCGCGACGCCCCCGCACCACGTCCCCTCCTGGGCGCACCACGGCCCCGTGACGGCCCCGGCCACCGAGGCGTTCCCCGCCGCGGCCGGTCGCGTCGCCCAGGACCGCCCGGCGACGGCACCCCGCGC
>NZ_CAURTV010000069.1:0-19529 GCF_963527515.1 uncultured Cellulomonas sp.
TGCCGGACGCCAGCACGACGACCCCGGCGGCCGGCGGCCCGGCAGGTGCCGTGCCGGGCAGGACGAGCACGACGTCGGCGTCGTCGCCCGCTCCCACGAACCTCACCCCGTGGCCCTCGAGATGGGCGCGCAGCGGAGCCGGGAGGTCACCGGTCGGGTGGACGGTCGGGAACAGCGTCATGCGTCATCTCACCATTCGGACGGCAGCGTTACTGCACGGTACGGTCCGCGCGGCGCCCGGTCAACGACTCCGCGGAGAACCGGCGGGCGAATCGCGGGGTGCTCCACCACACTGATCCGATGCGGACGCTGGGGGTCGAGGAGGAGTTCCTGCTGGTCACGCCCGAGGGCCGGCCGACCTCGGTCGCGGTCGCGGTCCTGCGGCACGCCGCACAGGCCGGTGTCACGGGCGGTGACCAGCCCGGCGGGGACGTCGAGAAGGAGTTCAAGCAGGAGCAGATCGAGACGTCGACCCATCCCTGCACGGACGTCGGCGCGCTCGTCGAGGAGATCCGCGCCGGCCGAGCACGCACGGACGCCCTCGCCCAGCGTGCCGGGGCGCGGATCGCCGCGCTGGCCACGGCGCCGCACGTCGTGGAGTCGACGGTCCTGCCGGACCGGCGCGCGCACACCATCCGCGCCGAGTTCGGTCAGACCGCCCGCGAGCAGCTGACCTGCGGCTGCCACGTCCACGTCTCGATCGCCGACGAGCAGGAGGGCGTCCGCATCCTCGACCACCTCCGGGTGTGGACGCCGGTCCTGCTGGCGCTCAGCGGCAACAGCCCCTCCTGGCAGGGCAGCGCGACGGGGTACGCGTCGTACCGCTCGCAGGTGTGGGGCCGCTGGCCCACCGCCGGTCCCACGGCACCGTTCGGCGACGTGGCGGGGTACCGCGCGGTCATCGACGGGCTGCTCGCCACCGGCGCCATCCTCGACGACGGGATGGTCTACTTCGACGCCCGCCTGTCCTCGCGCTACCCGACGGTCGAGGTCCGCGTCGCGGACGTGTGCCTCGACGCGGAGGACGCGGCGCTGCAGGCGGCGCTCGTCCGCGGGCTGGCGGACACCACCGCGCAGGAGCGCCCGGACCAGCCCCGCACCGAGCTGCTGCGGGCGGCGACCTGGCGCGCGGCCCGCTCCGGCCTCACCGGCGACCTGGTCAGCCCGCTCACCGGCAAGCCGCTGCCGGCCGCCGAGGTGGTCGCCCAGCTGGTCGAGCACGTCAGGCCCGCGCTCGTCGAGACGGGCGACCTGGACTGGGTCGAGCGGCACGTCGCGACCGTGCTGCGCCGCGGCAACGGGGCGATCCAGCAGCTCGGCTGGCGCGCGGAGGGCGCGGACGACGACGAGGTGGTCCGCCGCGCGGTCGACCGGACGCTGACCAGCTAGAGGAGGTCCCCCAGCGGCACGTCCGGGTCGGCCAGCCGGTCGCGGTCGACGACCGACCGGGAGCGGACCAACGCCTGCACGTCGTCGACGACGTCCCAGACGTTGACGTTCATCCCGGCCAGCACGCGCCCCTCCCGCCGCCAGAACGCGACGAGCTCGCGCGACTGCAAATCGCCGCGGACGACCACCTCGTCGTACCCGTGCGCACCGACGTACCCGACGTACTCCATCCCCAGGTCGTACTGGTCGGTGAAGAAGTACGGGAGCCGGTCGTAGGGCTCGTCCGCACCGACGATCGTCGCCGCCGCCGTCGAGGGCTGGTTGAGGGCGTTCGCCCAGTGCTCGACCCGCACGTGGGTGCCGAGGAACGGGTGCTGCGCGCGTGCGATGTCCCCGACGGCAAGCACGTGCGGGTTCGAGGAGCGCAGGTGGGCGTCCACGACGAGCCCGTTCTCGACGTGCAGGCCCGCCGCCTTGGCGAGGCCGACCCGGGGGGCCGCTCCGATGCCGACCACGACGAGGTCGGCGTCGATCAGGGTCCCGTCCGTGAGCTCGACGCCGCCGACGCGCGTGCCGTCCCCCGCAGCCACGACCGCGGCGACCTCGGTGCGCGTCCGCAGGTCGACGCCGTTCTCGCGGTGCAGGTCGGCGAACATCGTCGCCAGCTCCGGGCCGAGGACGCCCACGAGCGGGAGCGGGTCGCGGACCAGGACGCTGACCGTGCACCCGGCGGCACGCGCGGCGGCGGCCACCTCGAGCCCGATCCACCCCCCACCCACCACCACGACGCGGGGGGCCGCGCCCAGCAGCGCGCGCAGGCGGTCGCTGTCGTCCAGCGTCCGGAGGTGGACGACGCCCTGCAGGCCGGCGCCCGGCACGTCGAGCCGTCGGGGCTCGGACCCGGTCGCGAGCACGAGGTGCGCCCAGCCCGTGCGCGTCCCCGAGCCGTCGACGACGTCCCGGGCGCCCAGGTCGATCGAGGACACCGCCGTGCCCAGCCGCAGGTCCACGTCGTGCGCCGCGTACCAGTCCTCCGCGTGCACGAAGGCGCCTCCGCGCTCCTCGCCGCCCTGGAGGTAGCCCTTCGACAGCGGAGGGCGTTCGTACGGGCGCTCGGTCTCGGCGCCGAGCAGGACGACGCGGCCGTCGTAACCTCGCTCGCGCAGCCCCTCGACCGTCTTCGCCCCGGCCAACCCGGCACCCACGACCACGACCTGACCGCTCACGGCTGGCCCCCGCTCTCGTCGGACGCCCCCGGCGACGGTCCCGCCGACGGGTGGCGACTGCCAGCGCACCAGGTCGGCACCCGGAAAGCAACGTCCCCGGTGTGGCGAAGTCCACGTCCCGTGCGCCCCGGCCGCCGCGCCAGATGGACGGCTGCCTGGCACCCTGGGGCCATGCTGATGTGGCCGGGACGCCCCTACCCCCTGGGCGCCACCTACGACGGGACAGGCACGAACTTCGCCCTGTTCTCGGAGGTGGCCGAACGAGTCGAGCTGTGCCTGATCGCGGAGGACGGGACCGAGACGAGGGTCGACCTGCCGGAGGTGGACGCGTTCGTCTGGCACGGCTACCTGCCCGCCATCTCCCCCGGGCAGCGCTACGGGTACCGGGTGCACGGTCCGTACGACCCGGACCGCGGCCTGCGCTGCAACCCCGCCAAGCTGCTGCTCGACCCGTACGCCAAGGCGATCGACGGGCAGATCGACGGTGACCCGTCGCTGTACTCCTACCGGTTCGACGCACCGGACGAGCGCAACGACGACGACTCGGCGGCGCACACGATGACCTCGATGGTCATCAACCCCTACTTCGACTGGGGCCACGACCGTCCACCGCAGCACGAGTACCACGAGTCGGTGATCTACGAGGCCCACGTGCGCGGGCTGACCATGCAGCACCCGGCCGTGCCCGAGGAGCTGCGGGGCACGTACTCCGGTCTCGCGCACCCCGCCGTGATCGAGCACCTCACGTCGCTGGGGGTGACCGCCGTCGAGCTCATGCCGGTGCACCAGTTCGTCAACGACCCCTCGCTCGTCGAGAAGGGCCTGTCCAACTACTGGGGCTACAACACCATCGGCTTCTTCGCACCGCACAACGGCTACTCCGCCTTCGCCCCGTCCGGGCAGCAGGTGCAGGAGTTCAAGGCGATGGTCAAGGCGCTGCACCAGGCGGACATCGAGGTCATCCTCGACGTGGTCTACAACCACACGGCCGAGGGCAACCACCAGGGCCCGACGCTCAGCTTCCGCGGCATCGACAACGCCAACTACTACCGGCTCGTCGACGACGACCAGGCGCACTACTTCGACACCACCGGCACCGGCAACTCGCTGCTCATGCGCTCGCCGCACGTGCTGCAGCTGATCATGGACTCGCTGCGGTACTGGGTCACCGAGATGCACGTCGACGGCTTCCGCTTCGACCTGGCCGCCACGCTGGCCCGCCAGTTCCACGAGGTCGACCGCCTGTCCGCGTTCTTCGACCTGGTCCACCAGGACCCCGTCGTCTCGCAGGTGAAGCTCATCGCCGAGCCCTGGGACCTCGGCGACGGCGGTTACCAGGTGGGCGGCTTCCCCCCGCTGTGGTCGGAGTGGAACGGCAGCTACCGCGACACGGTCCGCGACTTCTGGCGGGGCGAGCCGTCGACGCTCGGCCAGTTCGCCAGCCGCCTGTCCGGCTCGTCCGACCTGTACGAGCACACGGGCCGCCGACCGATCGCGAGCGTCAACTTCTTCACCGCGCACGACGGCTTCACGCTCAACGACCTCGTCTCCTACAACGAGAAGCACAACGAGGCGAACGGCGAGGGCAACAACGACGGCGAGAGCCACAACCGGTCCTGGAACTGCGGCGCGGAGGGCCCCACGGACGACCCGGCGATCACCGCGCTCCGGGCCCGGCAGCGGCGCAACTTCCTGGCCACCCTGCTGCTGTCCCAGGGCGTCCCGATGATCGCGCACGGCGACGAGCTGGGGCGGACGCAGCAGGGCAACAACAACGTCTACTGCCAGGACAGCCCGCTGTCGTGGATCGACTGGGACCTCGACGAGGACAAGACCGACCTGCTCGAGTTCACGCGACGGCTCGTGCGCCTGCGCCAGGACCACCCGGTGTTCCGGCGTCGCCGGTTCTTCGCCGGCTCGCCGGAGCACGGCGGCGAGTCCGACCTGCTCGACATCGCGTGGCTCTCGCCGGACGGCCAGCACATGCGCGACGACGCCTGGGCGGCGGACCAGGCGCGCGCCGTGCAGGTCTTCCTCAACGGCGACGCGATCGCGGAGCCCGACCTGCGCGGTCAGGACATCGTCGACGACAGCTTCCTGATCCTCTTCAACGGGCAACCGGACCCGGCCACGTTCACGCTCCCGGACGCCGACTACGGCGTCGAGTGGACCGCCGTGGTGGACACCGACTCGCAGATCGAGTCCGGCAGCACCGTGAGCGCGGGCGCCCAGCTCGAGATGCGGGAGAAGTCGATCATCGTGTTCACCCGCGCCCCGCTCACGCCGTCGGCCACGTCCTCCGGCACCGGCGCGGTCGCCGAGGCCTCTCGTGAGGCGGCCAAGCAGGCGAAGGCCCGGCGTGACTCGTCGACCACGACCGAGCAGAAGCCCAAGCGTCGGACCACCCGGCCCCGCCCCAGCGCATGAGCGAGGCTCGACCTGTCCCCACCCGCCGCCTGCCCACGGCGGGCATGCCCGTGCCCGTCTCGACCTACCGGGTCCAGCTCGGGGCGGACCTGACGCTCGACGACGTCGCCGCGCGGGTGGGCTATCTCGCGGCGCTCGGCGTGACGCACGTGTACCTGTCGCCGATCCTGCGGGCCGCGCCCGGGTCCACGCACGGGTACGACGTCGTCGACCACGACGCGGTCGCCCCCGAGCTCGGCGGCGAGGCCGCCCTGCGGCGTCTCTCGACCGCCGCGCACGACGCGGGCCTGGGCCTCGTGCTCGACATCGTGCCCAACCACATGGCGGTGCCGACGCCGGTCTGGCACAACCGCGCGCTCTGGTCCGTGCTGGACCAGGGGCCGGAGTCACCCTTCGCCGACTGGTTCGACGTCGACTGGACCGCCGGCGACGGCGCGGTCCTCATGCCGGTGCTCGGAGACCGGATCGGGGCGGTGCTGGGCCGCGACGAGCTGCAGCTGGACGAGCTCGACGTCCCGGGCTTCGGGCGGCAGACCGTGCTGCGGTACCACGACCACGCGTTCCCCGTGCGGGCGGGGACCGAGTCGCTGCCGCTCAGCGAGCTCGTCGAGCGCCAGCACTACCGGCTCGCGTACTGGCGCGTGGCCGACGAGGAGCTGAACTACCGGCGGTTCTTCGACGTCGGCACCCTGGTCGCCGTCCGGGTCGAGGACCCGGCCGTGTTCGACGCCACGCACGCCCTGGTCCTGCGGCTGCTGGCGGACGGGACCGTCGACGGGCTGCGGATCGACCACCCCGACGGGCTCGCGGACCCCGCCGGCTACCTCTCGCGGCTGCGCGAGGCCAGCGGCGGCGCCTGGGTGGTCGTCGAGAAGATCCTCGAGGGCTCCGAGTCCCTGCCGCCCGACTGGGAGACCGCCGGCACCACCGGCTACGAGGCCCTCTGGCGCATCCAGCAGACGTTCCTCGACCCCGGCGGCGCGGCCGTGCTCGGAGCGGTCATGCACCGCCTCACGGGCGACACGTCCGACGCGTTCCCCGCGATCGCGGAGCACGCCAAGCGCGAGATCGTCGACGGGCCCCTGTACGCGGAGGTGTACCGCCTGACGTCGCTGGCCGCCGACATCTGCCGGGACGACCTGCGCCTGCGCGACCACACGTGGCGCGCGCTGGAGGACTGCCTGATCGAGCTGCTGGTCGCGTTCGACCGCTACCGCGCCTACGTCGTGCCCGGCGAGCCCGTGCACCCCGAGTCCCAGGACGTGCTGCTCACGGCGGCCGCCCACGCGCGGGCGCGGCTGTCGGCCGAGCGCGGCGCCACCATGGACGTGCTGGTCGACCTGCTGCTCGGCCGGGAGGTCGGCAGCGCCGGCCGCACGCGGGGGCCCCGCCGCGACGAGCTGGTGGTGCGGTTCCAGCAGACGTGCGGCGCGGTCATGGCCAAGGGCGTGGAGGACACCGCGTTCTACCGCTGGACGCACCTCACGGCGCTGTGCGAGGTGGGCGGCGCTCCGGAGCAGTTCGCCCTGACGCCGACCGACCTGTCCGCGTGGGCCTCGACGATGCAGGTCTCCGCGCCGCTGGGCATGACCACCCTGTCGACGCACGACACCAAGCGCGGCGAGGACACCCGCGCCCGGCTCGGCGTGCTCAGCGAGCTGCCCCGGGAGTGGTCGACCCTGGTCGACGCGCTGCGGGCCGCCTCGGCGCCCTACCGCAGCGCCCTGCTCGACGGCCGCACGGAGTACCTCCTCTGGCAGACCCTGGTCGGCACCTGGACGGACGACGGTCCCCTCTCGGAGGACCGGCTCGTGGAGTACCTGACCAAGGCGATCCGCGAGGCGAAGAGCCGCACCACGTGGACGGCTCCGGACGAGGCCTACGAGCGTGCGGTCCTCGACGCGGCGCGGCAGGCACTGGCGGACCCCGCGGTGGGCTCGCTGCTGACCGACTGGGAGCTGCGCACGCGCCCCGCCGTCCGGGCGGCGACCCTGGGCACGAAGCTCGTGCAGCTCACCCTGCCGGGCGTCGCCGACGTCTACCAGGGCACCGAGGTGCCGAACCCCGTGCTCGTCGACCCGGACAACCGGCGACCGGTCGACATCGAGCCGCTCGTCGCACGGCTGGCCCGCCTGGACGACGGGGCCGGACCGCGGGACCTCGCCGACGAGAAGCTGCTGGTCACCTCGCGGGCGCTGCGCCTGCGCCGCTCCCTGCCCGAGGCGTTCGTGGGCGCCGGAAGCGGCTTCCTGCCCCTGGCGCACTCGTCGGGGCACTGCCTGACCTATGCCCGCACGGTCGACGGCGAGGCGCGGGTGGCCGTCGTCGCCACCCGGCTCGCCGCCGCCGTCGACCGGCTCGGCGGATGGGCGGACCACACGGTGGCGCTGCCGGAGGGTGAGTGGCACGACGTGCTGACCGACCGGCCTGTCACCGGCGGGGTGGTGGACGTCGCCCCGCTGCTGGACCGGCTGCCCGTGGCCCTGCTCGTGCGGGCGGTGGGCTGAGCGTGCGGCCGCGCGTCTGGTCCCCGGCGGCGATCTCCGTCGACCTCGTCGTCGGCGAGGAGCGCGTCGCGCTGACGCCGCACGGGCAGTGGTGGGAGGCGGACCTGGATCTCCCCCACGGGTCCGACTACGCGTTCTCGGTGGACGGCGGTCCGCCGCGTCCCGATCCGCGCAGCGCGTGGCAGCCGGACGGCGTGCACGGACCCAGCCGCGTGTTCGACGCGTCGCGGTCCGCCTGGTCCGACCAGGGCTGGGCCGGGGTGGACGTGCGCGGTCACGTGGTCTACGAGCTGCACGTCGGCACGTTCACCCCGGAGGGCACGCTGGACGCTGCCGTCGAGCACCTCGACGAGCTCGTCTCGCTCGGCGTGGACCTGGTCGAGCTCATGCCGGTCGCCCCGTTCAGCGGCGTGCACGGCTGGGGGTACGACGGGGTGAGCCTGTTCGGGGTGCACGAGCCCTACGGCGGGCCGGCCGCCCTCCAGCGGTTCGTCGACGCCGCCCACGCGCGCGGCCTGGGCGTCTGCCTCGACGTGGTGCACAACCACATGGGTCCGTCCGGCAACTACCTGAGCGAGTTCGGCCCGTACTTCACCGACCGGCACCAGACCCCGTGGGGTTCCGCCATCAACCTCGACGGCCCGGGTGCCGACGAGGTGCGCCGGTGGATCTGCGACAGCGCCCTGCGCTGGTTCCGCGACTTCCACGTGGACGCCCTGCGCCTGGACGCGGTGCACGCCCTCGTCGACGACTCGGAGCGCCACCTGCTGGCCCAGCTGTCCGACGAGGTGGCAGAGCTCGCGGACTCGCTCGGACGGCCGTTGTCGCTGGTCGGCGAGTCCGACCTCAACGACCCGGTCTCGGTGACCCCGACCGCCGACGGCGGCTGGGGCCTGACGGCGCAGTGGGACGACGACGTCCACCACGCCGTGCACGCCCTGGTCACGGGCGAGCGGCACGGGTACTACGTCGACTTCGGGACGCCCGAGGTCCTGCGTACGGCCCTCACCGGCGCGTTCGTGCACGACGGCGGCTTCTCGACGTTCCGGGGCAAGGACTGGGGGCGACCGGTGCCACCGGGCACCGACGGGCACCGGTTCGTCGTGGCGGCGTCGACGCACGACCAGGTGGGCAACCGCGCGCTGGGCGACCGGCCGTCGGCGCGCCTCGATCCCGGCGGGCTGGCGGCGTCGGCCGCGCTGGTGCTGCTGTCCCCGTTCACCCCCATGCTGTTCATGGGCGAGGAGTGGGGCACGCGCACGCCGTGGCAGTTCTTCACCGACCACCCCGAGCCCGACCTGGCGGCGGCGGTGCGCGACGGTCGCCGGCGCGAGTTCGGTGGGCACGCCTGGGACCAGCTGTACGGCGGCGACGTCGAGGTCCCCGACCCGCAGGACCCCGCCACGTTCCGCGCCGGCGTTCTCACGCGCGAGGAGCTGGACGTGCCCGAGCACGCCCGCCTGCGGGACTGGTACCGGTCGCTGATGGCCCTGCGGCGCACCGTCCCCGACCTGGCCTCGGGCGACCTGGGCGCGACGGACCTCAGGTGGGGCGACGGGTCGGGCGATGCCGGGGTGCCGTGGGACGGGTGGCTCGTCGTGCGTCGAGGCACGGCGCGGGTGGTCGTCAACCTGTCCGGCAGCCCGGCGGTGGTCCCGGTGCCGCTCGACGGACCCGTCGACGTGGTCGCCACGTGGGAGCCGACGACCCTCGAGCCGGCACCGGACGGCGCGCTGGTGACGATGGCGCCCCGCTCGGTCGCGGTCCTGGCGTGAGCAGGTCTCAGCCGACCAGCGCGGCGCCGTCCGCGGCCAGCGAGCCCAGCCGGGAGAGCGCCCGGTAGTACTTCTTGCGGTAGCCGCCGGCGAGCATGTCCGCGGAGAACAGGTCCTTCTCCCCCGCACCGCCCAGCAGCACGGGCACGTCGCGGTCGTAGAGCCGGTCCACCAGGACCACGAAGCGCAGGGCGACGTCCTGCGTCGGCACCGGGTGGACGCCGGTCAGCGCCACCAGCCCGACCCCGTCGAGCAGCGCGCCGTAGCGGCTCGGGTGCACGGTCGCCAGATGACCGAGCAGGTCCCCGAAATCGTCCAGGGTCGCGTCCGGGCGTCCGGCCGCGGCGCCACGGACCTCGTCCTCGCTCAGGCCCCCGGCGTCCGTCACCACCAGACGGTGGCGGTAGTCGTCCCCGTCCACGCGCAGCACCTCGAACCGTGCGGCGAGCGCCTGGATCTCCCGCAGGAAGTCCTCCGCGGCGAACCGGCCCTCGCCCAGCGACCCGGGGAGCGTGTTCGAGGTGGCCGCGAGCGCCACGCCCCGGTCGGCCAGCTCGCGCAGCAGGCGGGACATGAGGACGGTGTCCCCTGGGTCGTCCAGCTCGAACTCGTCGATGCAGACGAGCCGGCGGGTGGCCAGCGCCTCGACGGTGGGCAGGAAACCGAGGGCGCCGACGAGGTTGGTGTACTCGACGAACGTGCCGAACGCGGCGTCCTGGGCGCCGACGGCGTGCGCGAGCGAGGCGAGCAGGTGGGTCTTGCCGACGCCGAATCCGCCGTCGAGGTAGACGGCTACCGGTGCAGCCTTCTCCCGTCGCCAGAACGACCTGTTCGCCCCCCGACGGATCTGGTCCGCGGCAGCGGTCAGGCGAGCGACGGCCGCCCGCTGCGAGGGGTGCGCCGGGTCCGGCCGGTAGGACGCGAAGGACTCGTCGGCGAAGTGGCGCGGCGGGACGAGCTCGGCGAGAAGCCGGTCCGGTGGGACGACGGGACGGCGCTGCGTGAGGCTCGCGATCGCGCCCGACGCAGGCTGGGAGTCCGCGGAGGTCACGATCGACCAGCCTACGTCGGGCGGTGGGGCCGATCGAACCGGGACACCACCTGGACACCCGTCCCACATGTCGGCGCGCGAGTCTCATGATCCGGACACCCTCTCCCGCGTCACGCAGACCCGTGACAACCTCGTCAGGTGATCGCCCCCGGGTTCCGCCTCTCGTGTCAGTGCGTGCGCGTCTGCACGCGCGCTGTCGTCGCGGACCCGTGCGTGTGCTGCTGTCCGCGGAGCAACTGACCCCGCCCCACGTCCCCCTCGGGCGCGCGGTCTGCGTCCAGGAGAACCGTTCCCCCCAGAGCGGTGGGTGCAGGCGCACGTCCATGTTCCTCGGAGGTAGCGCCCTATGGCGCCGACCAGGATCGCCCCGCCCGCGGCTCGCGCCGAGGGCCAGTGGGCCTTCGACCAGCGTGAGCCGCTCAACGGCAACGAGAAGTTCAAGCAGGACGACGACGGCCTCAACGTCCGGCACCGCATCGAGACCGTCTACTCGCGCGACGGCTTCGCCTCGATCGCGCCGGAGGACCTGCGCGGACGGATGCGCTGGTGGGGGCTCTACACGCAACGCAAACCCGGTATCGACGGCGGCAAGACCGCCACGCTCGAGCCGCACGAGCTGGACGACGAGTTCTTCATGCTGCGCGTGCGCTGCGACGGTGGCGCCCTGAGCCTCGAGCAGCTGCGCGTGATCTCGCAGGTCTCGGTCGAGTTCGGTCGCGGTACCGCGGACATCACCGACCGGCAGAACATCCAGCTGCACTGGATCCGCATCGAGGACGTCCCGGAGATCTGGCGTCGGCTGGAGGCCACCGGCCTGAGCACGCAGGAGGCCTGCGGCGACACGCCGCGCGTCATCCTCGGCTCCCCCGTGGCCGGCGTCGCGGCCGACGAGATCATCGACGGCACCCCGGCCGTCCGCGTGATCGCGGAGCGCTACATCGGCGACCCGGCGTTCTCCAACCTCCCGCGCAAGTTCAAGACGGCGATCAGCGGCTCCCCGCACCACGACGTGGCGCACGAGATCAACGACGTGGCGTTCGTCGGCGTCGTGCACCCCGAGCTCGGCCCGGGCTTCGACGTCTGGGTCGGTGGCGCGCTGTCGACCAACCCGAAGCTCGGTGTCCGGCTGGGCGCGTTCGTCACGCTGGAGCAGGTGCCCGAGGTGTGGACGGGCGTCGTCGGGATCTTCCGCGACTACGGCTACCGCCGGCTGCGCACGCGTGCTCGCCTCAAGTTCCTCGTCGCCGACTGGGGCGCCGAGCTGTTCCGCGAGGTCCTCGAGGGCGAGTACCTCGGCTGGACCATGGCCGACGGCCCCGCGCCTCCCCCGCCGCCCACCGGCCGCCGCGACCACGTCGGCGTGCACCCGCAGAAGGACGGCAACTTCTACGTCGGCGTCGCGCCGACGGTGGGACGCATCTCCGGCGAGCTGCTCGGACAGGTCGCGGACCTGGTCGAGGCCGCCGGCTCGGGGCGGGTCCGGCTGACCGTCGAGCAGAAGCTGGTCATCCTGGACGTCGCCTCGGACAAGGTCGACGCCCTGGTCGACGGCCTGGAGGCGGCCGGGCTGCACGTGCGGACGGCCTCCACGTTCCGCCGAGGCACCATGGCGTGCACCGGCATCGAGTTCTGCAAGCTGGCCATCGTCGAGACCAAGGCGCGCGCGACGCACCTCATCGGCGAGCTGGAGGACCGGCTGCCCACGTTCGACCAGCCGATCACCATCAACCTCAACGGCTGCCCCAACTCGTGCGCCCGCATCCAGACCGCCGACATCGGCCTCAAGGGCGCGCTGGCGGGCGGTGAGGACGGCTACCAGGTGCACCTGGGCGGCGGGCTCGGGCTGAACGTCGGGCTCGGCAAGACGCTGCGCGGGCTGCGCGTGCCCGCCGAGGAGCTGCCGGACTACGTCGAGCGGGTCGCGCGGCGGTTCGACGAGCAGCGCGTCGACGGCGAGCTGTTCGCGCAGTGGGTCCAGCGGGCGGACGAGGAGGACCTGCGATGAGCACCAGCGGTTCCGAGCGTGCGGTCCCGTACTACTGCCCCTTCTGCGCCAGCGAGGACCTGTGGCCGGCCGGCGAGACCCACGGTCAGTGGGAGTGCCGCTCCTGCACGCGCGCGTTCGGGCTGCGGTTCGTCGGGCTGGTGACGGGCTCATGATCACCGCCGACCTGCAGGCGCTCGCGCAGGACGCGGGCCGCGAGCTCGAGGGTGCTCACCCGTCGCAGATCCTGCGCTGGGCAGCGCAGACCTTCGGCACGGACCTGGTGCTGGCGTCGTCGATGGGCGACGAGGTTCTCGTGCACCTGGCCGCCGAGGCCGTGCCGGGCATCGACGTGATCTTCCTCGACACCGGTTACCACTTCGCCGAGACGCTCGGGACGCGCGACTACTACGCCGACTTCACGACCATCACGCTCCGCACGATCCTGCCGCTGCGCACGGTCGCCGAGCAGGACGCGGAGCACGGTGAGAAGCTCCACGACCGCGACCCCAACCTCTGCTGCGCCCTGCGCAAGGTCGAGCCTCTGGAACGTGGCCTGCAGCCGTACACCGCGTGGATCACCGGCATGCGCCGCGAGGACGCCCCGACGCGCACCGACATCACGGTCGTCGGTTGGGACGCCAAGCGCGGCAAGGTCAAGCTCAACCCGCTGGCCGCGTGGACGCAAGCGGACGTCGACGCCTACGCCGACGAGCAGCACGTGGTGCTCAACCCCCTGCGCCAGGCGGGCTATGCGTCCATCGGCTGCGCCCCCTGCACGCGCGCCGTCGCCCCCGGCGAGGACCCGCGGGCGGGTCGCTGGTCCGGTACCTCCAAGATCGAATGCGGGTTGCACACATGAGCGTCGTCTCCACCCTCACGCAGCTGGACGCCCTCGAGTCCGAGGCGATCCACGTCATGCGCGAGGTGGCCGGCGAGTTCGAGCGCCCGGTGCTGCTGTTCAGCGGCGGCAAGGACTCGATCGTCATGCTGCACCTGGCGCGCAAGGCGTTCTGGCCGGCACCCGTGCCGTTCACGCTCATGCACGTCGACACCGGGCACAACTTCCCCGAGGTCATCGAGTACCGCGACCGCGTGGTGGCCGAGCACGGGCTCCGGCTCGTGGTGACCAGCGTGCAGGACGCCATCGACGACGGGCGCGTGGCGGAGCGCGCCGACGGCTCCCGCAACGCGCTGCAGACCGTGCCGCTGCTCGACGGGATCACCGCGCACAGGTTCGACGCGGTGTTCGGCGGCGGTCGTCGCGACGAGGAGAAGGCGCGCGCCAAGGAGCGGGTGTTCTCCCTGCGCGACGAGTTCGGGCAGTGGGACCCGCGTCGGCAACGACCGGAGCTGTGGGACCTCTACAACGGCCGCCACAAGCCCGGCGAGCACGTGCGCGTCTTCCCCCTGTCCAACTGGACCGAGCTGGACGTCTGGCGCTACATCGAGCGCGAGCAGATCGAGCTCCCGGCGATCTACTACTCCCACCAGCGCGAGGTCTTCCTGCGCGACGGCATGTGGCTGGCGCCCGGCGGCTGGGGAGGTCCGCGCCCCGGCGAGACGCTCCAGGTGCGCACCGTCCGGTACCGCACGGTCGGGGACATGAGCTGCACCGGTGCGGTGGAGTCGACGGCGTCGACCGTCCCGGAGGTCATCACCGAGGTGGCCGCCAGCCGGCTCACCGAGCGCGGTGCCACCCGGGCCGACGACCGCGCCTCGGAGGCCGCCATGGAGGACCGCAAGCGCGAGGGGTACTTCTGATGGGCACCCTGACCACGACCACCGAGGAGAACCCGCACGTGACCGAGCACGCGACGCGGGACCTCCTGCGGCTGGCCACGGCCGGGTCCGTCGACGACGGCAAGAGCACCCTGATCGGCCGGCTCCTCTACGACACGAAGTCGGTCCTCGCGGACCAGCTGAGCGCGGTCGAGGCGGCGACGCTGGCGCGCGGGGGCGGCGAGGTCGACCTCGCGCTGCTCACCGACGGACTGCGGGCCGAGCGCGAGCAGGGCATCACGATCGACGTGGCCTACCGCTACTTCTCGACCGCGACCCGCGCCTTCGTGCTGGCGGACACCCCCGGCCACGTCCAGTACACCCGCAACATGGTGACCGGAGCCTCCACCGCGGAGCTGGCGATCGTGCTGGTCGACGCGCGCAAGGGGGTGCTGGAGCAGACCCGCCGGCACGCCGCGATCACGGCGCTGCTGCGCGTCCCGCACGTGGTGCTCGCGGTGAACAAGATGGACCTGGTCGGCTTCGACGAGGCCACCTTCCGCACGATCGCCGACGACTTCACCGCCTACGCTGCCGGTCTCGGCATCCCGGACGTCACGGCCGTCCCGCTGTCCGCGCTGGCCGGCGACAACGTGGTGGACCGCTCGCTGCGGACGCCCTGGTACGACGGACCCACGCTGCTCGAGCACCTGGAGTCGGTGCCCGTAGGGCGCGATGCCCTCTCCGAGCCGTTCCGGTTCCCCGTGCAGGTGGTCATCCGGCCCCGCACCGCGGAGCACCCGGACTACCGCGGCTACGCGGGCCGGGTCGCGTCCGGGGTGGTGAGCGTGGGCGACGAGGTCACGGTCCTGCCGTCCGGCAAGCGCAGCACGGTCGTCGGCATCGACACGTTCGACGGTCCGCTTCAGGAGGCGCACGCACCGCAGTCGGTCACGCTCCGTCTGGCCGACGACGTGGACGTGGCCCGGGGCGACGTCCTGGTGCCGAGCGCCGCGACGGTCGCCACGGGCACGGACCTGGAGGGCACCGTCTGCTGGCTGGCGGAGAAGCGCAGCGTCCTGGGCGCCCGCCTGCTGGTGCGCGTCGGCACCCGGACCGTGCGGGCGCTGCTGCGCGAGGTCAACGCCCGGTTCGACGTGGACACCCTCACGGTCGAAGCCTGGGACGGCGTGGACACCCTGCACGCCGTGGACGCCACCGACACGTCCTCCGACATCCCCCCGCGTGCCCTGACCCTCAACGCGATCGGCCGCGTCAAGATCCGCCTGGCGGAGCCGATCGTGCTCGACGAGTACGCCACGCACCGGCGCACCGGCGGGTTCCTGCTGGTCGACCCCGCCGACGGCACCACGCTGGCCGCCGGCATGATCGGCGCCACGCTGCTCGACCGGCTCGCCCCGACGCCCTCCGGCCAGGGCGACGACGACTGGTTCGCGGGGGCCGGGATATGACGCGCCCCCAGCACGCCCTGCTGCTCGACCTGGCCGGCCGACGGGTCGTCGTGGTCGGCGGCGGGCCGGTCGCCGCCCGGCGCACGGCACGGCTGGTCGAGGACGGTGCCGACGTCCTGCTCGTCGCGCCCGCGCTCTGCGAGGACCTCGCGGACCACGTCGCGACCGGCCGCGTGGTGTGGCGCTCTCGCGACTACCTGACCACCGACCTCGACGGCGCGTGGCTCGTCCACACGGCCACCGGCGAGCGCGCGGTCGACGACGCCGTCGCCGCGGACGCCGAGGCCGCGCGCGTCTGGTGCGTCCGGGCCGACGACGCCGCCGCGTCGAGCGCGTGGACGCCCGCGGTCGCCCGCTCCGGGGACGTCACCGTGGCGGTCGGAGCCGGCGGCGACCCGCGGCGGGCGGTCGCGCTCCGCAACGCGATCTCCCTCCTGCTCGAGACCGGCGGCCTTCCGCTGCGGCACCACCGCCCGACCACCGGTCGCGTGACCCTCGTCGGCGGCGGACCCGGCGACCCCGGCCTCATCACCACGCGCGGGCGCCGGGCTCTGGCCGAGGCGGATGTCGTCGTGGTCGACCGCCTGGCTCCGCGCGCGCTGCTGGCGGAGCTCGACCCGGCCGTGGAGATCATCGAGGCAGGCAAGTCCCCGCACGCGCACACCCTCACGCAGACCGAGATCAACGCGGTGCTCGTCGAGCGGGCGCAGGCCGGCCACCGCGTGGTGCGGCTCAAGGGCGGCGACTCGTTCGTGCTCGGCCGCGGCGGCGAGGAGGTGCTCGCCTGCCTGTCGGCGGGCGTGGCGGTCGAGGTGGTTCCCGGGGTCACCAGCGCGCTCGCCGTGCCGGCCGCCGCGGGGATCCCCGTGACGCACCGCGGGCTCGCCCGCCAGGTCACCATCCTGTCCGCGCACGACACGGCCCCCGACTGGGCCACGCTCGCGCGCGTCGAGGGCACGCTCGTCCTGCTCATGGGCGTCGCCCAGCTGCCGTCGCACACCCGCGCGCTCCTGGCGCACGGCAAGGACCCGGGCACGCCCGTGGCCGTCGTGGAGAACGGCACCCTGCCCGGCCAGCGCACGACGCTGGGCACGCTGGCCGACATCGCGGACCGCGCCCGGGAGCGCGGCGTCGGCAACCCGGCCGTCGTGGTCATCGGGGACGTCGCCGCCCTGGCGGACGTCCTGGCCTAGGTTGGCGGCGTGGCCGACTCCCCCGCCCTCGACGTCCTCCTGCCGCTCGACTCGGCCGTGCGGCACCTGGCACCGCGCGAGGACGAGGCCGAGCTGGCGGCCCTGTTCACCGACGGGCCGGCGGGCGGCGTGCACGTGCGCGCCAACATGGTGAGCACCGTCGACGGCGCCGCCACGGGAGCCGACCACGTCAGCGGCTCGATCAACGGTCCGGCGGACTACCGGGTGTTCCGGGTGCTGCGCGCGCTCGCCGACGTCGTCCTCGTCGGAGCCGGGACCGCCCGCGCGGAGCGGTACCCACCCCTCGACGTCCCTCACGGGCTCCGGGCCGTCCGTGCGTCCCTCGGGCTCCCCGACCAGCTCGAGCTCGCGATCGTCACGGCCAGCGGGGAGCTCCCCGACTCGCTGCTCGACACCGACCGGCCGCCGCTGGTGCTCACCACCGGCTCGGCGCCGTCCCTGGACGGCCTGCGGTCGCGGATCGGCGCCGACCGGGTGGTCGTCGCGGACGGTGGGCTGCCCGGCGCCGTCGACCCTCGTGCGGTCGTCGCCGCCCTGGCCGAGCGCGGGCTGTCGCACGTCCTGGCGGAGGGCGGCCCGACGCTCCTGGCGCAGCTGGTGGACGCGGACCTGGTCGACGAGCTGTGCCTGACCTGGAGCCCGCAGCTGGTCGGGGGGCCGGCCGGACGCGTCACGCACCTGCCCACGTGGTTCACGCCGGCGCGCTCGCTGACCCTGGCGCACCTGCTCCACGCGGACGGCGTGCTGCTGGGCCGCTGGCGGGTGGCTAGGCTCGGCGCGTGACCGACACGATCATCGTCCTCACGGAGGACACCCTGGCCAGCGCCGACGTCGAGAACCTGCTCGCCCTGCACGAGGGCGAGACGTACGCGTACCGCGTGCTCGTCCCGGCGGACACGGACCGACCGCTCATCTCCACGATCATCGACAACCTCAGCCTCGGCGAGCTTCGGGAGGCGTGGAACCGCGCGACCGGCAAGGAGCCGTCCCACCGCGAGGCCCGGGCGACCGCCGACGAGCAGCTGGCGGGCAGCGTGGCCGCGTTCGCCGCAGCGGGCCGCGAGGCCACCGGCGTCGTGGTCGAGGACGACCCGCTGCCCGCACTCAAGGCCGCGGTCGCGGACGGCGACGTGGTCGAGGTGGCCGTCGTGACGTACCCGCACGCGGTCGAGGACACGTTCCACCGCGACTGGGCGTCGCGGGCCCGCGAGGAGCTCCAGGTCCCCGTCCTGCACCTCTACGCGGGCACCAGCGAGCTGGGCTGACCCCGCGCGACGAGAAGGGCGGCACCCGTTGCGGGTGCCGCCCTCTCGTGCGTTCAGAACCCGGTCTCGGTGACCGCGGGGTAGTAGCGGCGGAACTTGCGGACCTGGTTGACCAGGGCCATCGCGACGTAGAGCCGGCGGCGCGGCGACAGGTCGCCCGGATAGGCCAGCGGGTGCGCCACGGCCTTCGCCCTGATGAGCCGCCGGACCCGTGCGGCGAGCTGCGGGTCGCGCACGTAGCGCAGGAGCAGCCGGTGCGGCACCACCGAGTAGAGGATCTCCCTGTCGACGACGACCGGCGGCACCGAGCGCCCCTCGACCGCGTCCTCGACCACGAACCGCATGGGGTTGGCACCCGCGGCGGTCACGTAGTAGTTGTTCCGGCCGATCCGCGGGTTGACCTCGAAGAAGCGGAACTTCCCGGTACGCGGGTCCACCTTGACGTCGAAGTTGGCGAACCCGCGGTACCCCGTCGACGCCAGGAAGGTCCGCGCCTGGTCGAGCATCTCGTCGTCGCGGTAGGTGATCATCGCCGCGGGATTGCCGAGGCCCGACGGGGTGTGCTCCTCCAGCAGCACGTGCGCCGAGCACAGGAGCGTGATCTCCCCGTGGGTGTCCACGTAGGCGGTGATGGACCGCATCTGCGTGTCGTCACCGGGGACGAGCTCCTGCACGACGAACCGGCCACGGAAGCCGGCGCCCCGCAGCGCGCCCCAGAGCCACGTGAGCTCGGCGGGCGTGGCGATCTCGAAGACCTTCTTCTTGCCCTCGAACTCCACGTCCTGGTAGTCCGCGCTGCTGGCCGCCTTGGCGATCAGCGGGTACTCCAGGTCGACCGGGGCGGCCGTCCAGGCGTCCACCGAGGCGAAGTCCTGCACGATCGTGCGCGGCACGGAGATGTCGAGGTCGTCGCAGATCTCAGCGAACGTAGCCTTGTCCGAGATCCGGTCCAGCAGGTGCTCCGACAGGAACGGCACCACGTAGTACTGCTCGAGCAGCGCACGGTGCTGGACCACGACCCGGACCAGCCAGTCGGAGTTGGCCATGAGCAGCAGGCGCCGGTCGGGCATCGACTGCGCGACGGTGACCAGCCGGTCCACCAGCTGGCGGGGGTCGTGCCCGTCCGCGACGATCTCGTGCCGCACGATCCTCGAGTGCGCGACCGGACCGAGCGCCGCACCGGCGACGACCACCGACGTGACGCCGTAGGCCTCGTGGAACGACCGGGCCAGCGCGTACACGCCGATGTCGGCGCCGAGGATGACGGGCTGCAGAGGCGTCCCGCTCACGCGGTGTGCTCGGTGCGGTCGGTGGTCCACTGGGTGTGGAAGGTGCCGTCGCGGTCGGTGCGCTTGTAGGTGTGGGCGCCGAAGAAGTCGCGTTGGGCCTGGATGAGGGCGGCGGGCAGCCGCTGGGCGCGCACGCCGTCGTAGTAGGACAGCGAGGACGCGAACGCGGGGGTGGGGACCCCGTGCAGGGCCGCGCCGGCCACGATGC
>NZ_CAURTV010000070.1:0-18758 GCF_963527515.1 uncultured Cellulomonas sp.
GAGCAGCGACGCCGACCGGGGCACCGCGCGGTCGCCGAGCAGCCGCAGCCCGAGCGGCAGCACCACCACCGCACCGAGACCGACCACCACCCGGACCACGTCGGCCGCCGCGGGGCTCAGGCCGCTCATGCGCGCACCGCCCGCGCCAGCGCGAGGACGTCCTCGGCCGCACCCCGCAGCACGGGCAGCCGGGTCAGGCGCACCAGCCGGCCGATCAGGGGCGCGATCCCGTCGACCAGCAACCGCGTCCGGCGCTGCCCGGGAGAGGAGTCGTAGACCCAGAACAGCGTGACGCCCAGCTGGACCAGCCACAGCAGCTCGGGCAGGTCCTCGCGCAGGACCGTCGGCACCGAGGGGGACGCGCCGTCCACCAGCTCACGGAAGATGGCCTGGCTCATCTCGCGCGGCTCGCTCGACTCCGCGGAGAACGGGCTGGCCGCCGAGCCGGGGCGGATGGCGACCGTGATGAACTCCCCGCCGAACGCGTGGTACCCGGCGAACGCGTCCACGCCGGCCAGCAGCACGCCGCGGAGCCGCGTCGCCAGGTCCCCGCCCTGGGCCAGCACCGCGCGGGCGGCGACCGCCTGCTCGCGGTTCACGTCCAGGTACAGCTCCTGGACGAGGTGGTCCTTGGACGCGAAGTGGTAGTACGCGTTGCCCGTGGCCACCCCCGCCTCCTGCGCGATGGCGCGCATGGTCGTCGCCGCGTAGCCGCGTTCGCGGAACAGCCGGAGGGCCGTGGACCTGACGAGTGCCTTCGTGTCGTCGCTCATGTGGCCAGTTGAACACGTTCAACTGAACACGTTCAAGAGCCGCGCAGTGTGATGTGGGTCCTAGAAGAGGCGGGAACCGGTGTCGTCCACGCCGCGCATGGCGTCGTAGTCGAGCACCAGGCAGCCGATGCCGCGGTCGGTGGCCAGCACGCGCGCCTGCGGCTTGATCTCCTGCGCCGCGAACACGCCACGGACCGGCGCCAGGTGCGGGTCCCGGTTGAGGAGCTCGAGGTAACGGGTCAGCTGCTCGACGCCGTCGATGTCCCCGCGCCGCTTGATCTCCACGGCGACCGTGCCGCCCGCCGGGTCCTTGGCCAGGATGTCGACCGGTCCGATGGCGGTCGGGTACTCCCGCCGGACCAGCGTGTGCCCCGTGCCGAGCAGGAGGATCTGCGCGGCCAGCAGCTCCTGGAGGTGGGCCTCGACGCCGTCCTTGACCAGCCCCGGATCGACGCCCAGCTCGTGCGCCGAGTCGTGCTGCACCTCGAACAGGTCGATCTCGAGACGGTCGTCAGACTTCTGGTGCTGGACGGTCCACACGTGGGTGACACCGGCGGCACGGGCCTCGTCGTCCGGCTCCGAGACCACCAGCATGCAGGGTGGGCTCATCCAGTTCAGCGGCTTGTACGAGCCGCCGTCGGAGTGCAGGAGCACGCTGCCGTCGGACTTCACGACGAGCAGCCGGGTGGCGCGCGGGAGGTGGGCGTTCAGCCGGCCGCTGTAGCGCGCCGAGCAGGACGCGACGACGAGGCGCATGGGATCTCTTCCGGGGTAGCGCGGCGGGACGAGGTCAGATGACCGAGCCCACGCGCGAGGGCGTGGCCTCGATCCATGACGTGAGGCCGGCGTAGGCCTCGGCGCTCATCAGCAGGTGGACGGGCTCGACGGACGACCCCGGGCGACAGGTCACCCGGACCTGGCCGCCGGGCTGCTCGGTGCGCGCGAGGACCACGAGGCCCAGACGCTGCCACCGCGCCTGCGGCCGGGCGGCCAGGGACCGGTAGCGCCACCAGTAGAGGTTGTCGGCGCCGTACTGCGCGACGCCCGAGGACCAGGGTCCGTCGGCGGTCCGGCCCAGCACGCAGGGGAAGGACCCGACGCGACGGTTCAGCGTGTGCACCCGGGAGAATCCCAGTGCGACGACGACGAGCAGCACGACGACGACCGCACCGGCGAGTGCGACGACGTGTCCGCCCATCGTCCCCGGCTCCTAGTGCGAGGCGGGCGAGGGGCGGGCGCCCTCGACGACGTTGTCGGCGACGATGGTCAGGTGGTTCGAGTCGAAGGACAGGAACCCGCCCTCGACCTGCCAGCGCTTCGGCTCGCCGCTCCCCACGGGGAACACGCGCACCTCGCCCGGCTGCAGGACGGACAGGAACGGCTCGTGCCCGGCCAGGATGCCGATCTCGCCCTCGCCCGCCTTGGCCGAGACCATGCGGGCGGTGCCGGACCAGAGCTTGCCGGCGGTGGCGACGAGCTCGACCTCGATGTCTGCCACGGGACCCTCCTTCGATGATGGGGACTGTGCGTGAGCACCGGTGCGCGGGGCGGAGAGTGCACTCCGCCCCGCGACGGGGACGTCAGACGCCGTAGTCCTTCTGGATCCGGGCCCAGTTGCGCTCGAGGTCCTCGAGGCCACCGATGTTGAAGAACGCCTGCTCGGCGATGTGGTCGAACTCGCCGTCGGCGATCTTGCCGAACGCCTCCACGGTCTCGGTCAGCGGGACCGTGGAGCCGACGACACCGGTGAACTTCTCCGCCATGTAGGTGTTCTGCGAGAGGAACTGCTGGATGCGACGGGCACGTGCGACGACCGTCTTGTCCTCCTCCGACAGCTCGTCGACGCCCAGGATCGCGATGATGTCCTGGAGCTCCTTGTTGCGCTGCAGGATCGACTTCACACGGGTCGCGGCGTCGTAGTGCGCCTGGCCGACGTAGCGCGGGTCGAGGATCCGGCTGGTGGAGCTGAGCGGGTCGACGGCCGGGTACAGGCCGCGCGACGCGATCTCCCGGGACAGCTCGGTCGTCGCGTCGAGGTGCGCGAACGTCGTCGCGGGGGCCGGGTCGGTGTAGTCGTCCGCCGGGACGTAGATCGCCTGCAGCGAGGTGATCGAGTGACCACGCGTCGAGGTGATCCGCTCCTGGAGCAGGCCCATCTCGTCCGCCAGGGTCGGCTGGTAGCCCACCGCGGACGGCATGCGGCCCAGCAGGGTCGACACCTCGGAGCCGGCCTGCGTGAACCGGAAGATGTTGTCGATGAAGAGCAGCACGTCCTGCTTCTGCACGTCGCGGAAGTACTCCGCCATCGTCAGCGCGGACAGGGCGACGCGCAGGCGCGTGCCCGGCGGCTCGTCCATCTGGCCGAAGACGAGCGCCGTCTTGTCGAAGACGCCGGCCTCCTCCATCTCCACGATGAGGTCGTTGCCCTCACGGGTGCGCTCGCCGACACCGGCGAACACCGACACACCACCGTGGTTGAGCGCGACGCGCTGGATCATCTCCTGGATGAGGACCGTCTTGCCGACGCCCGCACCACCGAAGAGGCCGATCTTCCCGCCGAGCACGTACGGCGTGAGCAGGTCGATGACCTTGATGCCGGTCTCGAACATCTGCGTCTTGCTCTCGAGCTGGTCGAAGGCCGGCGGCTTGCGGTGGATGGGCCAGCGCTCGGTGATCTCGAGCTTCTCGCCCTCCTTGAGGTTGAGCACCTCGCCGATGACGTTGAAGACGTGTCCCTTGGTGACGTCGCCGACGGGCACGCTGATCGCCTCGCCGGTGTCGCGCACGATCGCGCCGCGGACCAGTCCGTCGGTCGGCTTGAGCGCGATGGCACGGATGAGCGAGTCGCCGAGGTGCTGGGCGACCTCGAGCGTCATCGTCGTGACGCCCTCGGCCTCGCCCTCGCCCTGCGCCGACAGGTCGATGTCGACCTTGAGGGCGTTGTAGATCTCGGGGATCTGGTCGGACGGGAACTCGATGTCGACGACGGGCCCGATGACCCGCGCGACCCGACCCACGCCAGGACCCGACGTCTGCTCGGCGGCAGCTTCGGTAGTGGTAGCAGTCATGGTGTTTCTCCGGTTCGTCTGTGCGGACGTAGTCGTCAGGAGGCGAGCGCGTCGGCGCCCGACACGATCTCGCTGATCTCTTGGGTGATCTCGGCCTGGCGGGCCTGGTTGGCGAGCCGGGTGTACATGCGCACCAGGTCCTCGGCGTTCTCGGTCGCGGTGTGCATGGCCCGCTGCCGAGCGGCGAGCTCGGAGGCCGCTGCCTGCAGGAGGCACGTGTAGATGCGGCTCCGCACGTACATCGGCAGCAGCGCGTCGAGCACCTCCTCGGGCGACGGCTCGAACGCGTACAGCGGCGCGACGACCCCGTCCTCGGGCGGCTCGACACCCTCGACGATCTCCAGCGGGAGCAGCCGGATGACCCGGGGCGTCTGCGACACCATGTTCCGGAACTGCGTGAACACGACGTGCAGCTCGGCCACGCCGCCGGCGTCGGCGGGTGCCTGGAACGCCTCCAGCAGCGTCGTCGCGATCTCCGACGCCACCTCGACCGAGGGCGCGTCCGAGTTCCCGGACCACTGACGTGCCAGCTCGCGACCCCGGAACGCGTAGTACGAGATCGCCCGGCGGCCCACCGCGTAGACGACCGGCTCCAGGCCGGCCTCGGTGAGCCGACCGATGAGGCGCTCGGCCTCGCGGATCGCGCTCGCCGAGTACGCGCCGGCCATGCCGCGGTCGGAGGTGACCACGAGGACCGCCACCCGCTTGGTGTCCGTCCGCTCCGTGACGAGCGGGTGGGTCACGTTCGAGTGCGTCGCGACCGCGGACACCGCACGGGTGAGCGCGCGGGAGTACGGCGTCGCCGCCGTCACCCGGTCGCGCGCCTTGCCGATGCGCGAGGCCGCGATGAGCTCCATCGCGCGGAAGATCTTCTTCAGCGACTGTGTCGACCGGATCCGCTGCCGGTAGACGCGCTGCTGACCTGCCACGGTCAGCCCTTCTTCTGCCGGACGATCTGCTCCTGCTCGACCTCGACCTCGGCGCCGTCGTCGGCAGAGCCGACCAGCGTCGAGCCGTCACCGACGAGGAAGCCGTTGCGGAACTCGTCGATCGCGGCCCCGAGCGCCTTCTCGGTGTCCTCGTCGAGCTTGCCGGTCGACGCGATCGTCCCCAGGACGTCGGTGTTGCGGCGCAGGTGGTCGAGCAGCTCGGTCTCGAACCGGCGCACGTCGCCCAGCGGGACGTCGTCCAGCTTGCCCTTGGTACCGGCCCAGATCGACGCGACCTGGTCCTCGACCGGGTACGGCGAGTACTGGCCCTGCTTGAGCAGCTCCATGAGGCGGGCGCCACGGGTCAGCTGGGCGCGGGACGCGGCGTCGAGGTCGGACGCGAACATCGCGAACGCCTCGAGGGACCGGAACTGCGCGAGGTCCAGCTTGAGCGTGCCGGAGACCGACTTCATCGCCTTGACCTGGGCCGCACCACCGACGCGCGACACCGAGATGCCCACGTCGACGGCGGGACGCTGGTCGGCGTTGAACAGGTCGGACTGCAGGAAGATCTGCCCGTCCGTGATGGAGATGACGTTGGTCGGGATGTACGCCGAGACGTCGTTGGCCTTGGTCTCGATGACGGGCAGGCCGGTCATGGAGCCGCCGCCCAGCTCGTCGGAGAGCTTGGCACAACGCTCGAGCAGACGGGAGTGCAGGTAGAACACGTCACCGGGGTACGCCTCGCGGCCCGGCGGGCGGCGCAGCAGCAGCGACACGGCGCGGTACGCCTCGGCCTGCTTGGACAGGTCGTCGAAGACGATCAGGACGTGCTTGCCCTGGTGCATCCAGTGCTGACCGATAGCCGAGCCGGTGTACGGGGCGAGGTACTTGAAGCCGGCCGGGTCGGACGCGGGAGCCGCGACGATGGTCGTGTACTCCAGCGCGCCGGCCTCCTCCAGGGCGCCGCGGACGGCGGCGATGGTGGAGCCCTTCTGGCCGATGGCCACGTAGATGCAGCGGACCTGCTGCTTCTCGTCGCCGGACTCCCAGTTGGCCTTCTGGTTGATGATCGTGTCGATCGCGATCGCCGTCTTGCCCGTCTGGCGGTCGCCGATGATGAGCTGGCGCTGGCCGCGGCCGATCGGGATCATCGCGTCGATGGCCTTGAGACCGGTCTGCAGCGGCTCGTGCACGGACTTGCGGTCCATCACGCCCGGCGCCTGCAGCTCGAGGGCACGGCGGGCGTCGGTGGCGACCTCGCCCAGCCCGTCGATCGGCTGGCCCAGCGGGTCGACGACGCGGCCCAGGTAGCCCTCACCGACGGGGACCGAGAGCACCTCGCCGGTGCGGCGGACCTCCTGGCCCTCCTCGATGCCGGTGAACTCGCCCAGCACGACGACGCCGATCTCGCGGACGTCGAGGTTCAGGGCCAGGCCGAGCGTGCCGTCCTCGAACCGCAGCAGCTCGTTCGCCATGGCCCCGGGCAGGCCCTCGACCTGCGCGATGCCGTCGCCTGCGAGAGACACCCGGCCCACCTCTTCGGAGGCGGTCCCGGACGGCTCGTAGGACTTCACGAAGCTGTCCAGTGCGGCGCGGATCTCCTCCGGCCTGATCGTCAGCTCAGCCATTGCTCTCTCCTGTCGTGGCGCACGTCGTGCGTGCGGTCGTCCTCGGGTCCGGCGCGGCGCTGGTGCGCACGTCAGCCGGCAAGTCGTCGTCGGGCATCGGCAAGTCGGGACAGCACGGTCGCGTCCACGACCTTGGCGCCCAGCTGCACACGCAGTCCGCCGAGCACCTGCTCGTCGACCACCACGTTGAGCTGGACAGGGCGGCCGTACGCACGCTCGAGCAGCTGGGCCAACCGGTCCCGCTGCGGGGGCGTGAGCTCGGTGGCCGACACGACCGTGGCCACCTGGCGCTGGCGCCGCTCGGCGACGAGGTCACCGAGGTGCCCGAGCGTCGCGACGTAGCGGCGGCCGCGCGGCGCAACTGCCGCCCGCCGGGCGAGCAGGGCGGTGGAGGGGTGGGCGCGGCCGGCGAGCAGGTCGTCGACCAGCGTGCCCCTCGATGCGGCCGGCACCAGGTCGTCGAACAGCGCCCGACGGACCTCGCGCTGGTGGGCCAGGGAGCGCACGAGCCGGAACAGCTCCTCCTCGACGCGCTCGAGCGCGCCGTCGGCCTGGGCCGCGGCGAGCACCGAGTGCATCGCGAGGTGCTCGACGGCCTCCGTGAGGTCGGCGTCTGCCGACCAGCGCGACCGCACGAGTCCCTGCGCCGCCTGGACCACCCGCGGGTCCGCGTCGGACAGCAGCCGGGCGACGAGGTCCGCCTTGGCGTCCGCCTCCAGCGACGGGTCCGCGAGCGTGCGCCGCAGCGAGCCGGAGGAGTCCAGCGCGTCGACCAGGGCGAACAGCTGCTCGCCCAGCACCGACGCCTGCGTGCCGGCCTCGACGAGGACCGGCTCCAGCCGGTCCTCCGCCGCGGTCAGCGACGCCTGGCTCGTGCCGCGCATCAGTTCCCCTTACCTGCGGTCGTTCCCGCCGGAGCGGTCGTGGACTCGAGCTCGTCGAGGAAGCGGTCGACGACGCGCGAGCGACGCGCCTCGTCCTCGAGCGACTCCCCGACGATCTTCGACGCGAGCTGCGTGGCCAGCGAGCCGACGTCGGCCCGCAGCGAGGTGGCCGCCTGCTGGCGCTCCGCCTCGATCTGCCGGTGCGCCGTCTCGACGATCCGTGCCGCCTCGTCGCCCGCCTTGGCGCGCGACTCGACGACGATCTGGCCGCCCTCGGCGCGTGCCTCCTCGCGGATGCGACCCGCCTCGGCGCGAGCCTCGGCGAGCTGACGCTCCTGCTCGGCGCGCGCTGCCGCAGCCTCGGCCTGAGCGGCGTCCGCCTTGGCCAGTCCGCCCTCGATCTTCTCCGTGCGCTCGTCCAGCACCGCCCGGAACTTGGGCAGCACGTACTTGTAGAACGGCACGGCGATGATCAGCAGGACGACGACCGACCAGAACAGGTCGTAGGCGGCCGGCAGCAGGAGCCGGATGCCGTCGACCGCCTCGGTCTCCTCTGCGGCCGTGATCACAGCCGCGTTCAGCGCGGCGCCGATCACGGGAAGAGGAAGCCGGTGATGAGGCCGAGGAGGCCGAGGACCTCGACGAAGCCGATACCGATGAACATGGTGGTGCGCAGCTGGCCGGCGACCTCGGGCTGACGTGCGATGCCCTCGATGGTCTTGCCGATCAGGATGCCCAGGCCGATGCCCGGGCCGATCACCGCGAGGCCGTAGCCGACGGTGGCGATGTTGCCGGAGACGGCGTCGGCTGCCGCGAGGATGGTGCCGGTGTCCGCGAGTGCCACGATTTCTCGTTCCTTCCGTTGGTCGTCCGGCTGCTCAGCCGGACGATCGTGCGTGGGTGGGGATCACTGATCCCCGGGGCTGGTGCTGGTCAGTGCTCTGCCTCGACCGACAGGTTGATGTAGACCGCGGTCAGGACGACGAAGATGTACGCCTGCAGGGCGGCCACGAACACCTCGAAGAGCGTGAGCGCGATCGCGCTGACGAGCGTCAGCGCGCCGAAGGCCTTCATGGCCGGGGCTGCTTCGAGGAGGAAGTAGTTGGTGGCGGAGAACGTCAGCACGAGCATGAGGTGCCCGGCGACCATGTTCGCCATGAGTCGGATGGCCAGCGTGGCCGGCCGCAGGATGAACACCGTGAGGAACTCGATCGGCGTGAGCAGCACGTACATGAACGGCGGCACGCCGGGCGGGAAGAGGTTGTTCTTCAGGAACCCGCCCACGCCCTGCGCCTTGACGCCCGCTCCGAGGTACATCACGTAGGCCCAGAGGGCGAGGAGGATCGGCAGGCCGATCAGCGAGGTGCCGGCGATGTTCAGGCCCGGGATGACGCCCGTGATGTTGAACGCCAGGATCGCGAAGAAGATCGTGGTCAGCAGGGCGACGTACTTGTACGCACGCTCCTTGCCGAGGATCTCCTCCGCCACGTTGACCCGCACGAAGTCGAGCAGCAGCTCGACCACGTTCTGCGTGCGGCCGGGCACGAGAGTGGCGCGGCGTGCCGCCAGGACCATGAGCGTCACCAGCGCCACAGCCGCGATGACGCGGACCAGCTGCAGGCGGTTGAAGTCGAAGCCGGTGCCGTCGAACAGCAGCGACGGCGGGAAGAAGTCCGCGATGGACGGCGCGTGGAATCCGCCCTCACCCTCGGTGGAGGCGAACGTCGAAATCGAGGCGAGGCTTGACAGAACGAGCTCCTGGGTCGAAGGCGCCGTGTGCCGCGTCAGTGCGGGCACGCCAGCAGCGTCTGGCCGTCATGGATGGCTGGAAGCCTAACCTATGCGGCGGCGCCGTCCCGACCCGTGGGACGTGACGAAGCACCCGGTTCGACGTACGGGATCCGGCCGCGCGTCACCGCGCGGTAGTCGAGATAGGCGGAGCCCAGGACGCCGACCAGCAGGACGATCGCGAGCACCGGCTTGCTGTAGAAGTCCCGCTCGGTGATCAGGGCGAGCACCACGATGACGACGATGATCTTGCCCAGCCACGCGCCCATGACCACGGCGGCCATCTTCTGCGGGCTGGCGCCGCTGGTGCGCAGCATGGAGACGACCGTGGTGCCCGAGAAGACCAGCGCGAGCCCGACCCCGATCAGCGCTCCCCAGACGCCCTTGGTGCCGGCCACCAGCGCGCCGATGCCGACGCCGAGGACGACGAGCGCGCCCAGGAGCACCAGCATGTCGCGGAGCGCGGTGCGGAACACCTGGTCCGCGGCGGAACGGGCCGCGCGGGCGGGTGCCGAGCTCGGGTCGGTCGGGGTGGGGTCGGTCACGTGTGAGCCTCCGTGGGCGCGGGCGCGGACCTGCCGCGCAGGGGTCCGAGGGTCAGCAGGGTGGCGACGACGACGCCGACCCCGAGGAGCACCAGGGTAGTCGTGGTGGAGAGCACGACGAGCGCCGCGACGCCGAACGCGAAGACCGCGGTCCACACGTACAGCATGGCGACCGCGCGCCGGTGGGAGTGCCCCAGCTGGAGCATCCGGTGGTGCAGGTGCATGCGGTCGGGGTGGAACGGGGACTTGCCGGCGCCGACCCGCCGGACGATCGCCAGCCCCATGTCGAGCAGCGGGAGCAGGAGCACCGCGACGGGCAGGAGCATGGGTAGGAACGCGGGGAACCGCTGGCGCTGGAGGACCTCGTCCGGGTCGATCTGCCCGGTCACGAAGATGGCGGCGGCGCTGAACACGAAGCCGAGCACCATCGCGCCCGAGTCGCCCATGAAGATCCGGGCCGGGTAGACGTTGTGCGGCAGGAAGCCCACGCACGCGCCGACCAGCACGGCGAGGACCAGCGCGGCCAGGTTCGCGTTGCCGTACGCGCCGGGGTTGTCGCCCTCGGTGAGCAGGTAGGCGTACAGGAAGAAGGCGGTGCCGCCGATCGCCAGCACCCCGGCGGCGAGCCCGTCCAGCCCGTCGACGAAGTTCACCGCGTTCATGGCGACGACCACGGTGAGCACCGTGAGGAACGTCTGGATCCGGGGGGTCGCCAGGATCTGCAGGTCCCCGGTGGGCAGCTGGTAGAGCTGCACGCCCTGCCACGCCAGGAACCCCCCGGCCAGCACCTGGCCCATGAGCTTGGTCAGCCAGTCGAGGTCCCAGATGTCGTCGGCGACCCCGAGCGCGCACACGATCGCGGCCCCGCCCATGATCCCGATCAGGGCTCTCGGGTTGGCGTAGACGCCCTCGAGGAACGGCAGGCGGCTGACCAGGAGGATCGCCACGAGCATGCCGGCGAACATCGCCATCCCACCCAGCCGCGGCGTCGGGATGGCGTGCACGTCCCGGTCGCGCACCGCGGTGATCGCGCCCCAGCGCAGGGCGCACCAGCGGGCCAGCGGCGTCGTCAGGTACGCGACCGTCGCGGCGACGAGCAGGGCGAGCAGGTAGACCCTCACGCGGTGGGCCCCTGGACGGGCGTGACCTCGTTGAGCGCCTCGAGGCTGACGGCGCCCGCGCGGACCAGGCGCAGCGTCTCGGTCGTGGCGTCGACGATGGTGGACGCCACCTGGCCGGGGGCCTCCCCCGCGTCGAGGTAGACGGCGACGGCGTCGCCGAGCTGGTCGTACGCGTCCTGCGCGGTCAGGGCAGCAGGCGACCCGGTGGCGTTGGCGCTGGACACCGCGAGCGGACCCGTGCGGCGCAGCAGGGCCAGCGCGGTCTCGTGGTCGGGAACGCGCAGGGCGACCGTGCCGCGCGTCTCGCCCAGGTCCCAGGCGAGCGACGGCTGGGCCTTGACGATGAGCGTGAGGCCGCCAGGCCAGAACGCCTCGGCCAGGGCGCGGGCGCCCGCGGGCACGTCGGTGGCCAGGCCGTCGAGGGTGCGCACGTCCGGGATGAGCACCGGCGGGGGCATCTGCCGGCCACGTCCCTTGGCGTCCAGGAGCGCCTGGACCGCCGGCGGCGTGAAGGCGTCGGCGCCGATCCCGTAGACCGTGTCGGTCGGCAGGACGACGAGGCCCCCGCGGGACAGGACGTTGACCGCCTCGTCGAGCGCCGGGCCCCAGGTGGTGGGGTCGCTCGCGGGGGTGATCCGCTCGTTCACGGCGCCGAGTCTGTCACGGACGGCTGTCCGGCTCGCCGGGCGACGAGCATCCGGGGGCGACCGGTCAGGTCGGGGCGGGACGAGATGTCGACGAACGCGCCCGTGGCGGCCGCGTCCGCGCGCGCGGCGGCGTCCTGCACCTCGGCGTGCTCCATCACCAGCAGCCCTCCGGGAGCCAGCAGCCGGGCCGCCGCGCGCAGCACCGCACGCGGCACGTCCAGGCCGTCGAGCCCGCCGCCGTAGAGGGCGAGGTCCGGGTCGTGGTCGCGCACCTCGGGGTCGACCGGCTCGGCGTCGGGCGGGATGTAGGGCGGGTTGGCGACGAGGACGTCCACCGTGCCGTCGAGCTCGGCCAGCAGCTCCGGGTCGGCGACGTCGCCGTGCTCGACCCGGACGTCCGCCCCGACCGCGACCGCGTTGCGCCGGGTCAGGTCGACGGCCTCGGGCGAGAGGTCGACGGCGACGACGGTCGCAGCAGGGACCTCGGTGGCGACCGAGAGCGCGATGCCGCCGGCGCCGCAGCACAGGTCGACCACGAGCGGGGACGTCAGCCGGGCGGCCTCGTCGATCGCGACCTGCGCGACCACCTCGGTCTCGGGGCGCGGCACGAAGACGCCGGGCTCGACCAGCAGCGTGAGGTAGCGGAAGCCCGTGCTCCCGACGAGGTGCTGCAGCGGCTCACGAGTCCGGCGCCGCTCGACCAGGCCGGCGAACTGCTCGGCGAAGCCGTCCGGCACCGGCGGCGGCAGGGCGACCACGAGCCGCTCGAGCCCGAGCACGTGCGCGGCGAGCGCGGTGGCGTCGTGCCGCGCGGACGGGACGCCCGCCTCCGCGAGGATCCGGGTGGCGCCGTCGACCAGTGCGCGCAGGTCCGGGACGGTCACAGGTCCCCCGCCGACGCCAGCCGCGCGGCCTCGTCGGCGTCGATCGCCGACTGCACGACCGGCGCCAGCTCCCCGCCGAGCACCGCGTCGAGGTTGTACGCCTTGTAGCCGGTGCGGTGGTCGGCGATGCGGTTCTCCGGGAAGTTGTAGGTCCGGATCCGCTCGGAGCGGTCGACCGTGCGGACCTGGGACCGGCGAGCCTCGCTCGCCGCGGCGGCCGCCTCCTCCTGCCGGGCGGCAAGGATGCGGGCGCGCAGCACGCGCATGCCCGCCTCGCGGTTCTGCAGCTGGCTCTTCTCGTTCTGCATGGACACGACGATGCCCGTGGGCAGGTGCGTGATGCGGACGGCGGAGTCCGTGGTGTTCACCGACTGGCCACCCGGGCCGGACGAGCGGTAGACGTCGATGCGCAGGTCGTTGGCGTCGATGGCCACCTCGGCCTCGTCCTCCGCCTCCGGGAACACCAGGACGCCGGCGGCGGACGTGTGGATCCGGCCCTGCGACTCGGTGACCGGCACCCGCTGCACGCGGTGCACGCCGCCCTCGTACTTCAGGTGCGCCCACACGCCGTCCTCCGGCGCGACCGCACCGCGGGACTTGATGGCCAGCTGCGCGTCCTTGTACCCGCCCAGGTCCGACTCGGTGGCGCCCAGCAGCTGCGTCGCCCAGCCCATCTTCTCGGCGTACCGCGTGTACATCCGCAGCAGGTCCGCGGCGAACAGCGCCGACTCCTCGCCGCCCTCCCCCGCCTTGACCTCGAGGATCACGTCGCGGGCGTCGTCGGGGTCGCGCGGGATGAGGACCTCGCGCAGCCGCGCGCTCGCGGCGTCGGCGGCCTCGCGCAGGCCCGGCAGCTCGGCGGCGAAGCTCTCGTCGACCTCGGCCAGCTCGGCGGCCGCCTCGGCGTCGTCGGACGCCGCCTTCCACGCGGTGTACGCCTGCGCGACCCGGCCCAGCTCGGCGTACCGGCGCCCGAGCCTGCGGGCGTTCGCGGGGTCGGCATGCACCCCGGGGTCGGCCAGCTGCGCCTCGATCTGCGCGTGCTCGGCGAGCAGCGGCTCGGCGGCGGCGAATGCGTCGCTCATGCGGTGTCCCTCGGTCGATCAGGCTCCGACAACGACACAGCGCCGGTGCCCGCGCGGACACTGCCATGGAGGGCAGTGGTCCGCGCCGGGCACCGGCGCTGCGAGGTTGCTAGGCGTCGGCCTTCTTGCCGTACCGCGCCTCGAACCGGGCCACGCGGCCGCCGGTGTCGAGGATCTTCTGCTTGCCCGTGTAGAACGGGTGGCAGGCGCTGCAGACGTCGGCGTGGATCTTGCCGCTGGTGACCGTCGAGCGCGTGACGAAGGTGCTGCCACAGGTGCAGGTGACCTCGGTCAGGACGTACTCGGGGTGGATGTCAGCCTTCACGAAACTTCTCCTCGGGTGGATGTCTCCGGGTCCGGACGCGCGAGACGGCGCCGGTGAACCGCAGACCAGCGAACCATTGTGCCAGAACAGCGACGTGGCCCGAAATCATCCCGGCCGCGAGGACTCAGAGGGACTGCGCCGCCAGCCGCGCCTTCTCGGCCTCGATGTCGAAGTCGGCCGCCGGCCACTCCAGGTGCAGGTCCTCCAGCGTGTCCCGCAGCAGCCGCCCCACGGCCAGCCGCGCGTACCACTTGTTGTCCGCCGGCACCGCGTACCAGGGCGCGTGCTCCGTGCTGGTCCGCTCGAAGACCGCCTGGTACGCCTCCTGGTAGAGCGGCCACTTCGCCCGCTCGTCGATGTCGCCGGGGTTGAACTTCCAGTACTTGTCCGGCCGCTCCAGCCGCTCGCTCAGGCGCGCCTTCTGCTCCTGCGGCGAGACGAGCAGGGCCACCTTCACGATCACCGTGCCGGCGTCGACGACCTCGCGCTCGAACGCGTTGATCTCGTCGTACCGCGGCTCCCACACGTCCTGCGGCACCAGCTCGTTGACGCGGACCACCAGCACGTCCTCGTAGTGGGACCGGTCGAACACCCCGATGCGCCCCGGCGTCGGCAGCGCCTCGCGGATCCGCTGCAGGTAGTGCTGCGACCGCTCCTTCTCGGAGGGCACCCCGAACGAGCGCAGCTGCACGCCCTGCGGGTCGACCATGCCGAGCACGTGCCGGACGATCCCGCCCTTGCCGGACGTGTCCATCCCCTGGAGCACCAGCAGGACCGACCGCGTGCCGCCCGAGCGCCCGTCCGCGTACAGCCTCTCCTGCAGCTCGCTCAGCTTCTCGCCGTCCTTGACCAGCCGCTTGTCGGCCGCCTTCTCGTCGTGCTCCCAGCCCGGCGTCGCTGCCAGGTCCGCCGCCGCCAGCTCGAACCCGGACCCGACCCGCAGGGCCTCCCGGGGTGGTGTGCTCCACGACTTCGCCATCGAACGACTCCCGGTACTCGCGCCAGTGCGGACGAGTGCACGGTAGCGGGACGGCGACGGCCGCGCCTCCGTGCGGCGGGCGCTCTAGACACGGCGGGTCTCATGAGCCCACATGGCGAGCTCCACGCGGTTGCGGGCGCCGAGCTTCCTCATGAGGCTCGCCAGATGGGCCTTGACGGTGCTCGTGCTGATGTACAGCTCGGTGGCGATCTCGTCGTTGGTGCGGCCCTGCGCGACCGGGACGAGGACCTCCTCTTCACGAGCAGTGAGCGGCTCGACAGGCTGCCTCACAGGTCCGGTCGCTGAGTGCGCGAACGTTGCGAGCAGACGGACGGTCACGCTCGGTGCGATGAGCGCGTCCCCGTCAGCGGCGGCGCGTATCGCCTGGGTCAGCAGCGCGGGACCGGCGTCCTTGAGCAGGAACCCGCGGGCACCGGCCTTGAGCGCCCCGTGGACGTACTCGTCGAGGTCGAAGGTGGTGATCACCACGATCGGGAGGGGGTCGGCGACGTCGGGTCCGGCAAGCTGGCGGGTGGCTTCGATGCCATCCATCAGTGGCATCCGGATGTCGAACAGGCCGACGTCCGGGCGGAGCTGGAGCGCCAGGCGCACCGCCTCCCGGCCGTCTGCGGCCGCGCCGACCACCTCGATGTCGGGCTGGGCGTCGAGCAGCATCGTCAGGCCCGTGCGGACGATGTGCTGGTCGTCGGCGATCAGCACCCGGATGCTCATCGTGCCGTCCCGGTTCGGGGCAGCGTCGCCTGGACCCGCCATCCACGGTCGGTGGTCGGGCCTGCCTGGAACGTGCCGCCGAGCAGCGTGGTCCGTTCCTGCATCCCGACGAGGCCGTATCCGGCGGCGGGACCGTCGGCCGCGCTGGGCGCTCCGTCGTCGTCGACGGTCAACCGGACACCGTCGGCGTCACCGACGACCGCCACGGTGACCCGCGTCGCGTGGCGCGCGTGCCGACGAGCGTTCGTCACCGACTCCTGGGCCAGCCGATAGATCGCGGCCCCGACTGCCGGGCTGAGGTCCGTGAGCTCGCCGGACAGTGTCACCCGGACGTGCGGACGCGCCGCGAGATCGCTGGCGAGCCGCTCGAGGTCGGCCACTCCGGGTTGCGGCGCGAACTGGGCATCCTGCGAGGCGCGCAGGACGCCCACCATGGTGCGCAGCTCGGCGAGCGTCCGGGTGGCGGCGCCCTCGATGGTGACCAGGGCCTCCACGGCCTGCTCGGGGTACGACGTCGCCACGGCACGTCCGGCCTGAGCCTGGATGACGATCCCGGAGACGTGGTGGGCGACGGTGTCGTGGAGCTCGCGGGCAAGCTGCTCGCGCTCGCGTGTCTTGGCCACGTCGATGTCGCGGGTGCGGGCTCTCGCGTGGTAGCGGATGGCAGCGCCGAGCGCCGCGGAGAACAGGAAGAAGGCGTAGGCACCCACCGCATCCGGCAGACTGGTCGGGTCTGCCACCGTGGTGACGGCCAGCCAGACGAGGATGACTCCGAGGCCGGTCACCGCCTCGCGACCGGCTCCCCACCGGAACAGCGAGTAGGCCAGGACCAGGGCTGCCGAGGTGCTCGTCAGCAGACCGCCCTCCGAGCCCGTCAGGATCCTGACGAGGTCGACCACGGTCAACGTGCCGAAGCAGACCGCGACCGCCCCGAGCGGACGGGTGCGTCGCCAGAGCTGTGGCGCGACGACCGCGAGCGCGGCGAGGAGGACCAGCGGGAGCGGCGCCAGGACGTCGCGGAGCACCGCTTCGGCCACGGACCAGACCGTCAGCACGGCGACGAGCGCCCAGTCCCGAGAGATGCGGACGGGAGGGTTCGCCGGTCGAGGTTCGGCCCACAGCACGCGCAGGACGTCGGTGACCATCCGGCCAGCGTAGGGACCCGCCGTGAGCGGCGGATCAGCCGAAAGCACAGGACGGCACCTGGGCGAACGGCCAGGACAGGTCGGGCTGCAGGGCCGGTGTGCCCAGCACGGCCGTCCTCGATCGTGGAGGAGCCACACCTCCCCACGACAACGGAGCACCTGATGAGAACACGTCGAGACACCACGACCGCGCTGGACGACTCGCGACTGCCTGTGCGAGCGAAGCTCGTCGCGGCGTGGACGAGCTTCCTGTTCCTGTACGCCTACGTGGACATCTTGGGCTTCTACGTGCCGGGCACGATCGACGACATCCTGGTCGGCGTCGTCTTCGAGTTCGACATCACCCAGGCGTTGCTGACCGGCTTCCTCGCGCTCATGGCCGTCCCGATCCTCATGGTGGTCGTGTCCGCCGTGCTACCCGCCCGTGCGAGCCGGATCGCGAACCTCGTCGTGGCCTCGGTCCAGGTTCCCTACGCGATGTTCAACGTCGTGGGCGAGTCCTGGACGTCCTTCTACTGGGGCGCCGCCCTCCTGGAGGTGACCGTGCTGGCCGTCATCCTTCGGCTGGCATGGACCTGGCCCCGCGCCACCGCATCGCGGATCACCTCGGCGGCCGGTGTGGACAGGGAGCCTCTGCAGACGCAGCAGCACGCATGACCCCGTCCGCACGCACGGTCACGCGCACGACGGCCCCGCTCCCTCGAGGAGGAACGGGGCCGCGCGTCGGGAGGTCAGTCGCTGCCGGGTGTCGTCTTCTGCACCTGGAGCAGGAACTCGACGTTCGACTTGGTCTCCTTGAGCTTGCCGATGAGCAGCTCGATGGCCTGCGTCTGGTCCAGGGCACCCATCACGCGACGGAGCTTGTAGATGACCTTCAGCTCGTCGTGCGGCAGGAGGATCTCCTCGCGGCGGGTGCCGGACGCGTTGACGTCCACCGCCGGGAAGATCCGCTTGTCCGCCAGGCCGCGGGAGAGCCGGAGCTCCATGTTCCCGGTGCCCTTGAACTCCTCGAAGATGACCTCGTCCATCTTGGAGCCGGTCTCCACCAGCGCGGAGGCCAGGATGGTCAGCGAGCCGCCGTGCTCGATGTTGCGCGCCGCGCCGAAGAACCGCTTGGGCGGGTACAGCGCCGAGGCGTCGACACCACCCGACAGGATCCGCCCGGACGCCGGGGCGGCCAGGTTGTAGGCGCGGGACAGGCGGGTCAGCGAGTCGAGCAGCACGACGACGTCCTGGCCCAGCTCGACCAGGCGCTTGGCCCGCTCGATGGCCAGCTCGGCGACGATCGTGTGGTCGGACGCGGGGCGGTCGAAGGTCGAGGCGATGACCTCGCCCTTGACCGTCCGCTCCATGTCCGTGACCTCTTCGGGGCGCTCGTCGACGAGCACGACCATGAGGTGGACCTCGGGGTTGTTGGTCGTGATGGCGTTGGCGATCTGCTGCATGATGATCGTCTTGCCGGCCTTGGGCGGCGCCACGATGAGGCCGCGCTGGCCCTTGCCGATGGGGGCGACGATGTCGATGACGCGCGGCGAGAGCTTGCCGGAGTCGCTCTCCAGGCGCAGCCGCTCCTGCGGGTAGAGGGGCGTGAGCTTGCTGAACTCCGGCCGCACGCGCGCGCCGTCGGGCTCCAGGCCGTTGACCGAGTCGAGCCGCACCAGCGCGTTGAACTTGCTGGGGCGGTTGCCCTGGGCCGGCGGCTGCTCGCCCTCGCGCGGCTGGCGGACGGCACCGGTCACGGCGTCGCCGCGGCGCAGGCCGTAGCGCTTCACCTGGTTGAGGGAGACGTACACGTCGTTGGCGCTGGGCAGGTACCCCGTGGTGCGGACGAACGCGTAGCTGTCCATCAGGTCGAGGATGCCCGCGACGGGCAGCAGGACGTCGTCGTCGTTGAGCTCGATGTCGTCCAGACCCGCGATCTCGCCGGAGCCGGGGCGTGCGCGGGTGCCGCGGCCCTTGCGGTCACGGTCACGGTCGCGGTACCGGTCGCGCGAGCGCCGACGTCGACCGCCGCGCTCGTCCAGCCCGTCGTCGTCCTGGTCGCGGCGCGGCTGGTTCCCGGCCGGGAGGTTCTGCTGGTTGCCGGCCTGCTGGTTGCCGGCGGGCGGGTTCCCGGCCTGCTGGCGGTTCGCCTGCTGGCCGTCCCGCTGCTGGCGGTCCTGCTGGCCGTCGCGCTGCTCGCGCTCACCCTGCGAGGCGCCGGCCTGCGCGCGGTCCTGCTC
>NZ_CAURTV010000071.1:0-18217 GCF_963527515.1 uncultured Cellulomonas sp.
AGGCGGTGCTGGACCGCAGCCGGCGCCGCCGGGCACCGCTCGTGACGGTGCTGCGTCCCGCGCCGCTGGTCGGCCCGGGCGTCGACACCTTCGTGACCCGGCACTTCGAGGCGCCGCGCCTGCTCACCGTGCGCGGCGCGGTCCGGCAGTGGCAGTTCCTGCACGTCGAGGACCTGGCCGACGCCGCCCGGTTCGCCGTCGAGCACCGCCTCGCCGGGGTGCTCACGGTCGGTGCCGGCGACGTGCTGGAACCGGCGCAGGTCGAGGCCGCCGCGGGGATGCGGCGCGTGGAGCTGGCGGCGGCGACGGCGTTCGGCACCGCGGAGCGGCTGCACCGGGTCGGCGTCCTGCCGGCGCCCGCCTCCGAGCTGGCGTTCGTCGTCTACCCATGGACGGTGGCAGCCGACCGGCTGCGGGTGGCCGGCTGGGAGCCCCGCTGGTCGAGCGAGGCCTGCCTGGACGTGCTGCTGGAGGGTGTCCAGGGCCGGCTCGCCGTGGCTGGTCGGCGGGTGGGCACGCGGGACGCGGCGGCACTGGGGGCCGCCGGCGCGGCGGTCGCGCTCATCGGCACCGCCGCGGTGTGGCGCCAGGCGCGGGTGCGTCGGCGCCGGTGAGCCCGACAGGGGATGATGGCGGCGTGCTCGACCAGCCACCCTCTCCGTCCGACGTCGACGACCCCCTCGGTGAGCCCGACCGCGTCAGCCCGCGCTCGCTCACCCTGTCGGTCGGCATGCTCGGCACCGCGCTGCTGCTCGCCGTCCTGGTGATCCTGCCGGTGCCGTACGCCATCAGCAGCCCCGGGCCGACGCGTGACGTCCTGGGGTCGCACGAGGGCACGCCGCTGATCGAGGTGTCCGGCGCCGAGACGTTCGACTCCACCGGCGCGCTGCGCCTGACCACCGTCTCCGGGACCGGTGGGCCCGGTTTCCCTTCGAGCGTCGTGGGCGTCGTCGAGGGCTGGCTCTCGGGCTCTGCGGTGGTCCAGCCGGTCGAGCTCCTGTACCCGCCGGACCGCTCGCAGGACGAGATCGACGAGTCCAACGAGGCCGAGATGGTGTCCTCGCAGGAGAACGCTGCGGTCGCCGCCCTGACGGAGCTCGGGTACGAGGTGCCGGCGACCCTGGTCGTCGCGGGTGCGGTCGAGGGGTCGGACGCCGAGGGCAAGGTCGAGGAGGGCGACGTCATCGTCGCCCTGGACGGCACGGCGGTGCCCGACTACCAGGGGCTCATCGGTCAGCTGGACCAGGTGGAGCCCGGGACCACCGTGGTGCTCACGGTGCGCCGGCACGGCCAAGCCGTCGACATCCCGATCGTCACGGGGGAGAAGGACGACGGCCGCGCGCAGATCGGCGTGTTCATCGACCCGACCTTCGACATGCCGGTGGACATCACCATCAGCATCGACGACATCGGCGGTCCGAGCGCGGGGGCCATGTTCGCTCTCGGGATCGTCGACAAGCTGACGGCGCAGGACGAGGCGAACGGTGTCGACATCGCGGGGACGGGCACGATCGACGTGACCGGCGAGATCGGCCCCATCGGCGGGATCCGCCAGAAGCTGGCCGGAGCGACGCGCGACGGGGCGGCGTGGTTCCTGGCACCGGCCGCCAACTGCGACGAGGTGGTGGGCTTCGTGCCCGACGGGCTCCGGGTGGTGCGCGTCGAGACCTTGCACGAGGCGCGCGAGGCCATCACCGCCATCGGCGCGGGGACCGCCGACGACCTGCCGACCTGCCGCTAGTCGAGCGTCGACCGCACCGCGGCGACCAGCCCCGGCACCAGGTCCGGTCCCTGACCGACCTGGTCGGCGGCGTCGTTGGCGCGGCTGCGCACGGCGCACCAGGACGGGCCCGCCCGCAGCGCGCCCACCACGAGACGCACGTCCTGGCGTTCCGGGTGCGCGAGCAGGTACTCCAGCGCCGCGTCCGTGTCCTGCGGCATGGCCTCCTCGGCGGCCGGCGGCAGGACGACGCGCTCGACCGTGACGGCCATGCCGTCCACGGTCGACGGCCAGGACAGCCCGGCGAGCAGGGTCTCCAGGTCGGGTGCCGCGGGCAGCTCCTCCTGCTCCACCGACGTCAGGTGCCACGGCTCGGACCCCGCCTCGGCCAGGACCGTCGGGTCCAGCTGGGACGCGAGGCCGGGCTCGGTGCGCAGCATCTCCTGGGTCCGTACGAGCGCGAAGACGCGGACCGGGCCGTCCCACCCCGCCTCCGCGACGTGCTGCTCGATCTCACGGACGGAGGCGGCCAGCGCGGCGAGGGTGGGAGGGGTGGCTGCGGGTTCACTCACGGGCCCATGGTCGCATTCCTGTGGGAACCTGTGCCTCGACCGGCACGTTCACCGTGCGAGTGGTGCGCGTCCCGTGACCGTGCTGCTCATCTGCTCATCTGCTCATCTGCTCATCTGCTCACCTGTTGCCGACGACGAGGACCGACACGCCGTGACATTCGGAAGCCCACCGCCGCCCCGACCCAGTGCGCCCAGCGCGCCGCGTCCGCGGCGGCGAGGTGCGCTCGCGCCGACCCTCGTCGTCCTCGGGGTGCTCGTCGTGCTGGTGCTCCTCCTCGCCCAGGTGTGGACAGAGGTGCTCTGGTACCGCCAGCTCGGGTTCGGGGGCGTCATCGCCACCGAGTGGGGCACGCGTGCGGTGCTGTTCGTCATCGGCTTCGTCCTCATGGGCGGAGCGGTCTTCTGGAGCCTGAACTTCGGCTACCGCTCGCGGCCGGTGTACGCGCCGTCGACGCAGGAGCAGGCCAACCTCGACCAGTACCGCGAGGCCATCGAGCCCCTGCGCCGGCTGGTGATGATCGTCGGCCCCGCGGTCCTCGGCCTGTTCGCGGGCGCCGCGGCCTCGCAGCAGTGGCAGACGATCCAGCTGTGGATGCACGGCGACCCGGTCGGCTCGACCGACCCCCAGTACGGCATCGACCTGGGCTTCTATCTGTTCACGCTGCCCGGCCTGCGGTTCGTCGTCTCGTTCCTCATGGCGGTCGTCGTGCTCGCCGGGATCGGCGCCGTCGCCACCCAGTACCTCTACGGCGGCCTGCGCGTCGGTGGCCAGAGCGGCGGTGCGCCCCGCACCACCCGGGCGGCACGCGTCCAGCTCTCCGTCATCGCCGCGGTGCTCATGCTGCTCATCGCCGCGAGCTACTGGCTGGACCGGTACTCGATCCTCACCAAGTCGGGCCAGAAGTTCGTCGGCGCCTCGTTCACCGACGTGCACGCCGTGATCCCCTCGAAGGCGATCCTCGCGGGCATCGCGATCTTCGTCGCGGTGATGTTCGTCCTCACCGCGATCCGCGGCAACTGGCGCCTGCCCGCCATCGGCGTCGGCCTCATGGTCGTGGCCGCGATCGCGGTGGGTGGCATCTACCCGGCCGTCGTGCAGCGGTTCCAGGTGCAGCCGAACCAGCAGGACGCCGAGGCCGAGTACATCCAGCGCAACATCGGCGCCACCCTCGACGCGTACGACCTGCAGGACGTCGAGAAGACCGAGTACGACGCCGAGGTGACGGCCACGGCCGGCGCCCTGCGCGCCGACGCCGACACCACGGCGTCGATCCGCCTGCTCGACCCGCAGATCGTCAGCCCGTCGTTCAAGCAGCTCGAGCAGATCCGGGCGTTCTACGACTTCCCCGACTCGCTGTCGGTGGACCGGTACGAGATCGACGGCGAGAGCCGCGACACCGTGATCGCGGTGCGCGAGCTGTCCCTCGAGGGGCTCGACGACCAGCAGAGGAACTGGACCAACGACACCACCGTCTACACCCACGGGTACGGCGTCGTGGCGGCCTATGGCAACACCACCGCAGGCCGCGGTGCGCCGGCGTTCTGGGAGCAGGGCATCCCGTCCACCGGTCAGATGGGCGAGTACGAGCCGCGCATCTACTTCAGCCCGAAGGCGCCGACCTACTCCATCGTCGGTGCCCCGGAGGGTGCGACCGCCTGGGAGCTGGACTACCCGGCCGACGAGCCGGTGAACAGCACCTTCCCGACGCAGACGGTCTCGGCCGGCCCGTCGATCGCGAACCCGCTGACCAAGCTGCTGTACGCGCTGAAGTTCGGCTCCGAGCAGATCCTGTTCTCCGACCGCGTGACCAGCGACTCGCAGATCCTCTACGACCGCGACCCCCGCGACCGTGTGCAGAAGGTCGCCCCGTACCTCACGCTCGACGGCCGGGCCTACCCCGCCGTCGTCAACGGGCGGGTCGTCTGGATCGTCGACGGCTACACGACCTCGGACCAGTACCCGTACGCGGCCACCCGGTCCCTGGACGACGCCACGACCGACTCGCTCACCGAGACGTCCGAGACCGTGCAGGCCCTGCAGCCGAAGACCGTGAACTACATCCGCAACTCGGTGAAGGCCACGGTCGACGCCTACGACGGCTCGGTCACGCTCTACGCCTGGGACACCGAGGACCCGATCCTCAAGGCCTGGGACTCGGTGTTCCCGTCCTCGCTCGAGCCGCTGTCGTCCATCGACGGTGCGCTCATGAGCCACCTGCGCTATCCCGAGGACCTGTTCAAGGTGCAGCGCAACCTGCTCGCCCGGTACCACGTGACCGACGCCGGCCAGTTCTTCTCCGGCGACGACTTCTGGGCCAACCCGAACGACCCGACCAGCAGCGTCGCCGTCCCGCAGCCGCCGTACTACCTGACCCTGCGGATGCCCGACCAGGAGCAGGCCAGCTTCTCGCTCATGTCGTCGTTCATCCCGACCGGCACCAACGCTCGCAACGTGCTGACCGGGTACCTGGCCGTCGACGCGGAGGCGGGCAACGAGGACGGGAAGCCGTCGGAGAACTACGGCAAGATGCGCCTGCTCGAGCTGCCGCGCGACTCCACGGTCTCCGGGCCGGGCCAGGTGAACAACGCCTTCGTGGCGGACCCGGACGTGTCCAACGAGCTCAACATCCTGGGCCGTGGCGACTCCCAGGTGGTCCGCGGGAACCTGCTCACCCTGCCGATGGGCGGCGGGCTGCTCTACGTGCAGCCCGTGTACGTGCAGGCGCGCAGCGGCACCACCTTCCCGCTGCTGCAGCGTGTGCTCGTGGCGTTCGGTGACGACATCGGCTTCGCGGACACCCTGGACGGCGCGCTCGACCAGGTGTTCGGCGGCGACTCCGGTGCCGACGCGGGTGACGCGGGGACCGATCCCGACGCAGGCACTCCGCCGACGGCGGACCCGAGCGCGGACCCGACCGCGGAGCCGACGGCCGAGCCGACGGCGCCGAGCACCGAGGCGCCCACGGACGGGTCCGCCCGTGCCGACCTGGAGCGCGCGCTCCAGGACGCGAATGACGCGATCGACGAGAGCCAGGCGGCCCTGGCGGCCGGCGACTTCACGGCCTACGGCGAGGCGCAGGAGCGACTCGACGCGGCCGTGCAGGCCGCGCTCGACGCGGAGGCCCGGCTCGGTCAGTGAGGCAGCCCCGGCCGGTGGAGGTGACGTTCGCCACCACCGGCCGGGCCCCCACGATTTGGTCGGCCTCCCCGGGTGAGGTAAGTTGGAACTACCGACGCGGGGTGGAGCAGCTCGGTAGCTCGCTGGGCTCATAACCCAGAGGTCGCAGGTTCAAATCCTGCCCCCGCTACAGAAGACGAAGGCCCGGACCGATGGTCCGGGCCTTCGTCGTTCGAGACGTCGTCCGGCTCCTCAGTCGCTCTCCGGGGGCGTCGGAGCGCCTTCGCGCTCGTCGCGATCGGCCCAGCCCAGCAGCGGCGCCAGGTCGAAGACCGCATCGTCGATGCCGGCATGGAGGTCGCCGAGCTCGGCGTAGCGCGCGGGGACCGTGCGCAGGGTGCAGTCGCGGGGGTCGACGTCGTCGATCTCGTCCCAGCGCAGGGGCGTCGACACGGTGGCGTCCGGGGTGCCGCGCACCGAGTAGGCCGAGGCGATCGTGTGGTCCCGCGCGTTCTGGTTGTAGTCGACGAACACCAGCGACGGGTCGCGGTCGCGCCGCCACCACGCGGTCGTCACGTCGTCGGGTGCGCGGCGCTCCACCTCGCGGGCGAAGGCGAGCGCTGCTCGTCGCACGTCCGCGAACCCGTGCGCGGGCGCGATCCGGACGTAGACGTGCAGGCCGGAGCCGCCCGAGGTCTTCGGCCATCCGACCGCGCCCAGCTCGTCCAGGAGCTCGTGCGCCACGTGCGCCACCCGCCGCACGCGGTCGAAGGGGCAGTCCGGCATCGGGTCCAGGTCGATGCGCCACTCGTCGGGGCGTTCGGTGTCGGCGCGCCGGCTGTTCCAGGGGTGGAACTCGACGGTCGACATCTGCACCGCCCAGACCACGTGGGCCAGCTCGGTCACGCACAGCTCGTCTGCGGTGCGGCCGTAGCGCGGGAAGTAGACCTCCACCGTCTCCATCCACGGCGGGGCCCCGCGCGGCAGCCGCTTCTGGTGCACCTTCTCCCCGTCGACGCCCGTCGGGTAGCGGTGCAGCATGCACGGGCGGTCCTGCAGCGCCCGCACGATCCCGTCGCCCACGCTCAGGTAGTAGTTGGCGAGGTCGAGCTTGGTCGCCCCGCTGGCGGGGAAGTAGACGCGGTCGGGGTTCGAGATCCGCACGGTGCGGGACCCGACCTCGAGCTCCACGGCGGGTGAGTGTTCCGGGGCCATGCCTCATTCAAGCGCGCTGGTCGGCCGGCGACCGCTCAGGCTAGCCGCAGGGTGGTCACGCAGGTCGGGCTGCCCTCGGCGGTGCTGAAGGGGACGCTGCCCATCCGGTCGCCCTGGCGGACCTCGATCGTGCCCTCGACGTCCTCGGGGAGCCAGAAGCCGACGAACCCGTTGGTGTGCGTCGTGGTGCTCTCCTCGACGAGCACCTCCCCGTCGGCGGTGGTGATCGTCACGTCGACCGGCTCCTCGACGAGCTCGCCCTGGCAGGTGGCCAGGCTGTGGAAGAAGCACTCGTGCGTGGTGTCCACGAACGGCGCGATAGACACGTAGAACTCACCGTCCTGCAGGGGAACGGCGACCTCGGTCGTCCCGTCGCCGAGGAGGACCTCGTCCTCACGCACGGAGGCGGTGAAGTCCAGCGGCCGGCTCTCGGAGGAGGCGTCCAGGCGCGTGACGATCTCCTGGCCGGACAGGCCGTCGAGCCCGAGGTCGGTGAGCACCTCGTCCTGCGGAGTCGGGGACGAGCAGCCGGCGAGCAGGGCGACGGTCGCCGCGACGACGGCCACCAGGCGGGGTGCGGTACGCATGCATCGATCCTTGCCGACCGTCGGCGCCGACCGGCCGGACCGAGGGCCCAGCGGCGATGAAGCTTCCATGAAGCCGGCGACCCGTCGCCCCTAGCATGAGGCACCACCGGCGCCCTTCGGCGGTCGGGCGACCTCGTCTCGGAGGCAGTCATGGCGCGTCGTGGGTGGACGGTCGGGTGCGTCGCCGCAGCCTGCGTGGCGCACTCCCTGACGGTGGGGGCCGGTGCCGCGGCGGCCGTCAGCGCGGCCGGCGAGGACACCGCGCGCGCTCTGGAGCTCCACGTGGCCACCGATGCGGCGTCGTACGCGCTCGGTCAGCCGGTCGTCCTCACCGCGACCCTCACCAACCGGACGAGTGCGCCGTGCGCGCTGCCCACCCACGGCGCCCTGACCCTGCGGCTCGACGGGGTCACGCGCGACGACGAGCCGGTCGTGCCGACGGTGAGCACCGTGTGGCTCGACGCGGGCGCCGTCACGGCACTCGTCGCGTCCGCGGAGCCGGTGCCCGACGGCGATGCGGTCACGCTCACGCTGCCCGCCGTCGGCCCGGCCGAGGACGGCGTCGCGCTCGGCACGCTCCACGCCCTCCCGACAGGCTCCGCCCTGCGCACCGACCACGTGCTCGACCGCCCGGGCACCTACCGCGTCGCCCTCCGTGCCGAGGTGCCCGCGGTCGACGAGGCGCTGTGCGCCGGGACGAGCAACACCGCAGTCGCAAAGATCGTGATCACCGACGCCGCGGCCGACAGCCCGGTCACCGCGGACCGCGGACCCCGCGCGGCCGGGATCGGCGTCGCCGTCCTCGTGGTGCTCGCCGTGCTCGCGGCCTGGCTCGTCCTGCGCCGACGTGGCAGGACCGGAGCGGGCGCGGCGACGACGGTCCTGCTGCTGCTCGCGGCTCTCCTGGTCGTCCCCGTCCCACCCGCCCGTGCCCTCGTGACCACGGGAGTCCCAGAGGAGTCGGGCCTCCCGGACATGCCGAAGCTGGACGAGTGGAACGGCGCGGTGAACTGGTGCCTGGCCAGCCTGCGCGACCGCTCCCGCCACACCGCCGAGACGTGGCGCGTCATGGAGTTCGCCGACCGCCCGGACACGCGGATCCACATCCGCTGGACGTCGGACCAGTCCTCCGCACAAGAGGACTCGGCGCGTGGCCGGATCCTCGTCGAGTGGAACCACACCAACAAAGGGCCCCTGGAGACTGGCCTCGACCGCGACCCGTGCGCCGCACTGTTCCACGAGCTCGCCCACGCCTACCGGATCGGGACTGGCCAGGTGGCCCCGCCCGGTCGTCGGTGCGGCGCGCTCTCCGTCTCGTACGAGGAGGCGCACACGACGTTCCTCGAGAACGCGTACCGGGTGCACAACGGCGCGCCGCCGCGGACGGAGTACGACCGGCACCGCCTCCCGGCGGACCTGTCCGACTGCGAGGAGGACCCGCCGCCCGGTCCCACGCGGCTGGCGGACCCGGACACGTTCTTCGAGGGCGTCCCCTCCGGGGAGTCGACCGGCGACCCTCATCTCCAGACGTTCGACGGCGTGCGGTTCAGCCCGCAGGCCGTCGGGGAGCTCGTGCTCGCGCGGTCGCGCGAGGATCTCGACGTGCAGGTCCGGCAGGCGCCGCTCGGCCCGTCGCGCCAGGTGTCGGTGAACACGGCCGTCGCGATGGACGTCGGCGGTGACCGCGTCGTCGTCGGGCTCGACGACGGTGCGCTCACTGTCACGCTGGACGGCGAGCCGTGGCCGGTGCAGCGCGCGGTGCACACCCTGCCGGGCGGGGGCACGGTGGCGGGCGGACCGTCGTCGCGCACGTGGGCCCCGGACGGGGTGCTCGTCACCTGGCGCGACGGGTCCGCGGTCCAGGTCGACCCGGTCGGCGCCTCGGGGCTGGAGGTGCAGGTGCGGCGCGCGCCGGACCGGGCGGGTGACGCCGTCGGGCTCCTGGGGGACGGGGACGGCGATGTCGCCGACGAGCACACCACCCGCGGAGGAGCCGTGCTGGCGCGGCCGCTGACCCACGACGACCTCTACGGGGAGCTCGTCGAGTCGTGGCGGGTGCGGGACGAGGAGTCGCTGTTCGACTATGCACCCGGCGAGTCGACCGAGACGTTCACCGACCGCACCTTCCCCGACGCAGCCGCGAGCGGCGACGCGTCGAGCGAGGACCGGCGTGCACTCGCCGAGGAGGTGTGCCGGGCCGCCGGGGTGCGGGACGGCAGCGTCCTCGAGGAGTGCGCGGTCGACGTCGCGGCCAGCGGCCGGGTCGAGTTCGCCGTCGCGGCCGCGACGACGGCGGACCGGGTGACGGCTCGCGCGATGGCCCGCGCGGTCCCGGTGGTGCGGTTCGAGGACGCGACGGCGGTCGGGGCTCTCGACCCCGACGCGCTCGCCGTGCTCGCGGCACCGGGCGCCTCCGCGCGGCTGACCTTCGACGCGACAATCGGCGACGCCGTCCTGGTCGAGCTGGCCTGGTCGACCCTGCCGGACGGGTGCGGGTGGGTGCGCCTGGTGCAGCCCGACGGGAGCGTGGCGCGCACGGCGTGCCTCAGCGACGGTGGCGGGGTCCTCGACCGGGTGGAACTCACCGCGGGCGGCACGCACCGGCTCGAGATCGACCCGCCGGGCGACGCGGTGGGCCAGGTGGCGGTGCGCCTGCACCGGCCGGTCGACGGACGTGTCCCCGCGGTGGTCGGCGGCGACGCCGTCACCGTCCCCCTCGGGACCCCCGGGGCGCGGGGGCTGGTGACGTTCGAGGCGTCGGCCGGTGGCGAGGTGGTCGTGGCGCTCACCAGGGCGAGCGTCCTCGACGGGTGCGGGTTCGTGCAGGTGCGGGGACCGGACGGTTCGCGGGCGGCGGCGTCGTGCGTGAGCCGTGGCGCTGCGACCGTCACCATTCCCGTGACGACCGGCGGCACGCACGAGGTCGTGCTCGACCCGCCGGGGGCCACCGTGGGATCGGCCGTCGTGCGGGTGAGCGAGGCGTCCTGACCGCCGCGGCGGGCGGGGGCATCGCCTCGCCGGGCCGCGCTCGGTAGCGCACCCTGGGGTGGTGCCCAACCGCCTCGCGACCGCCACCAGCCCGTACCTGCTGCAGCACGCCGACAACCCGGTCGACTGGCTGGAGTGGGGGGACGACGCGTTCGCGCAGGCGGCCGCCCGCGACGTGCCGGTGCTGGTCTCCGTCGGGTACGCCGCGTGCCACTGGTGCCACGTCATGGCGCACGAGTCGTTCGAGGACGAGGCGACCGCGGCGTTCATGAACGAGCACTTCGTGTGCGTGAAGGTGGACCGCGAGGAGCGCCCGGACGTCGACGCCGTGTACATGGCGGCCACGCAGGCGATGACGGGAGCGGGCGGCTGGCCCATGACGGTGTTCACCACCCCTACCGGGGAGCCGTTCTTCTGCGGCACGTACTTCCCGCCGCGCCGTGTGCACGGCATGCCGTCCTTCCCCGAGGTGCTGGCGAGCGTGGCCGCCGCGTGGACCACCCGGCGCGCGGAGATCGAGGACGGCGCCGGCACGATCACCGCCGCCCTGTCGGAGCGGGCGCCGGGGGTCGCGGGCCCGGGCGACGGGTACGAGGTGGTGGTCGAGCGCGCACTGGCCGGGCTGGCGACGACGTTCGACGCCGTTCACGGCGGCTTCGGGGGTGCCCCGAAGTTCCCGCCGTCGATGCTGCTGGAGTGGCTGCTGCGTCACCACGCGCGGACGGGCGAGGGGATCGCGCTCGAGCTGGCGGACCGCACCCTGGACGCGATGGCGCGCGGCGGCATGTACGACCAGCTGGCCGGAGGGTTCTCGCGGTACTCCGTCGACGCCTCGTGGACGGTCCCGCACTTCGAGAAGATGCTCTACGACAACGCGCTGCTGCTGCGGGCGTACGTGCACGCGTGGCGGGCCACCGGCTCCGGGCTCGCGCACCGCGTCGCCGAGGAGACCGCGCACTGGCTGCTGGCCGACCTGCGCACCGTGCAGGGCGGGTTCGCCTCGTCGCTCGACGCCGACAGCGAGGGTCGCGAGGGCGCGTTCTACGCCTGGGCTCCGCAGCAGCTGCGCGACGTGCTCGGGGACGACGACGGCGCGTGGGCCGCCGACGTGCTGGGCGTGTCGGAGCAGGGGACGTTCGAGCACGGCTCATCGGTCCTGCAGCTCCGCTCGGACCCGGCGGACGGCGCGCGCCTCGACGCGCTCCGGGCACGGCTGCGCGAGGCCCGGGAGCGGCGACCTCGACCGGCACGGGACGACAAGGTGGTGTCCGGGTGGAACGGCCTGGCGGTCGGCGCCCTGGCCGAGGCGGGCCTGCTGCTGGAGCGCCCGGCTCTGCTCGACGCGGCAACGGCTGCCGCGGAGCTGCTGCGGACCACCCATGTCCGCACGGCGCCGGACGGGTCGACCCGCCTCGTGCGTGCCTCGCGGGACGGCGTCCCGGGCACGGCCGCGGGTGTGCTCGAGGACTACGCGCACGTGGCGGACGGACTGCTCACGCTCTTCGCGGTGACCGGGGCGGCCGAGTGGTTCCGCACCGCCGAGGGGCTCCTGGAGACCGTGCTGGTGCACTTCGGCGCGCCGGACGGCGGCCTGCGCGACACCGCCGACGATGAGACCGACCCCGTCCTCGCGCGGGTGCGGCTCCTCCAGGACCCGGCCGACGGGCCGACGCCGTCGGGTCAGGCCGCGGCGGCCGGTGCCCTGCTGACGTACTCCGCGCTCACGGGGTCCGTGCGGCACCGGGAGGCGGCCGAACGAGCCCTGCACGGACCGTTGCAGCTGGCCGGGCGGTTCCCCCGGGCGGCAGGAGCGGCGCTCGCGGTGGCCGAGGCGCTGCTCGACGGGCCGCGCGAGGTGGCCGTCGTCGGGCCTGGTGGCGACCGGGCGACGCAGGAGCTGCACCGCGTGGCGCTGCGGTCCACCGCGCCGGGGCTCGTGGTGGCGCTCGGAGAGCCCGGCGCCGGGGGAGTTCCGCTGCTGCGGGACCGCCCCCTGGTGGGTGGGCGGGCCACCGCGTACGTCTGCCGCGGCTTCGTGTGCGACCTGCCGACGACGAGCGCGGACGGGCTCGCACGCCAGCTCGCCCCGGCGTGAGCCGGGGCCGTCCGACGGGTGAGACTGCTTGACAGCATGTGGACGGGTGCTCAGACTCGTCGCATGTCCTCCGTCAGCACCGTGCCTTCGATCCCGCGTCGCGCGGGATCCGTCGACGTCCTGTCGACGCGCCGGTGTCTGTGTCGAATGTGTCGCTGACGACCCTGTCGTAGCGGTCCGAGCCCCGCAGGCGCCTCGCCTGCACGTGGGTGGACCCGACCCGCCGCACCGCGGCGCAGCCCGACACCGTCCGCCCCGGGGAGGTCCCCGCGTGGCGTCGGTGCGGACCATTCGACACCGCAGGACATCCCTGGAGCTGACGTGATCCACCGCACCCGCAACGACGTCCTTCCCATCCAGGAGGCCGTGGCCTCCGCCTCACCGAGCGCATGGCGCGACGGCCTGGTCGCGTCCCGCGACCAGGCCGTCGTGACCGTCGTGCTGCTGGACGGATCCGCGCTCGCGGTGACGACGAGCGCGACTCCCGACCCGGGCGAGCCCGTGGCGCTGCACCCCGTGGCCGGCGTGCTCGCCGTCGGGGGCAGCTGGTACTCCGCGCGGGACCTGGTCGGCGCCGCGGACGAGCGCTAGGCCGACGGCATCGAGGACATGGCCGACCGGCACGCGTCGACCATCGCCCGGCACGCCATCGCGCAGATCCGGCAGTGCTCCGACATCGAGGCGTGCATCTCGCACTCCGCCGCGCAGGCCTCGCCCATGGCCATGCACGCCGTCATCATCGAGCTCATGACGCCCATGTCGTAGCCGGCGGGGCGCATCATCATCCGCATCATCGTCGTCGCGACGTCGGCGGTGTTCATGCACATCGACGCGCAGCGCCCCATGCCCTCGCCGCTGTCCGCGTCGGCGCACATCGTGGCCGCCATCGACGCCGCCGAACAGGCCTCGATACACCCCTGCATCGTCGACATGTCCATCCCCGTCGCCGCCGGCATCGGCATGGACTTCATCATGTCCGCCATCATGCTCATCGTTGTCGCCCTCCGTCGCTGTCTGCTGACCCTGGCGCGAGCGACGTTACGCCGGGCGCCGCCCGGCACGCCATGGTCGGCGGCGGGCTCTGGTCGTAGGGTCCGTCCCGGACGGGCGGCGTCGGGACGGGGGTGGTCATGGGTGCGGACCGCAACCCCACGGCGCGTGCGCTGACCGCGCTCGAGCTCATCCAGGACAGCCCGGGGATCACCGCGGCGCGCCTGGCCGAGCGGCTCGGGGTCTCGGAGCGCGCGGCCCGGCGGTACGTCGCGACCCTGCGCGAGGCCGACATCCCGATCGTGGCGGTGCGCGGTCCATACGGGGGCTACCGCGTCGGCCACGGCGTGCGGCCGCCGCCGCTGACCTTCACCGCCGCGGAGGCGCTGGCCCTGGTGATGGCGGCGCTCGACGGCCATCACGACGCCGACAACCCCACTGCTCCCGTGGGCAGCGCGCTCGGCAAGATCGTGCGGTCGCTGCCCGAGTCGGTGGCGGCACCGGTGCGGGCGGTGCGTACCGGCGCCGCGTCCGCGCCCGACCGGGGGGCCTCTCGGCCGGACCCGGCGACGGCGTCGGCCCTCGTGCTGGCGTGCACCGAGCACCGGCGCGTGCGCCTGGCGTACCGCCCCGAGAACGGGGAGGCCTGGCACGCCGTGGTCGACCCCTGGGCGGTCGTCGTCCGGCACGGCCGCTGGTACCTGCTCTGTCACTCGCACCGCGCGGACGCCCGGCGTGCGTACCGCGTGGACCGGGTCGGCGCCGTCGAGGTCCAGGACGAGACGTTCACCCCGCCCGCCGACCTCGACCCCGTCGTGGAGCTCGAGGACCACCTGGCGCAGGGCTGGGAGTTCGAGGTGGTGGTCGACGTCCACGCCCCGGCGCACCGGGCCCGTGCCTGGCTGCCGCGCGATCTGGGGCGCCTCGAGGCGCTGGACGGGTCGACGTGCCGGCTGGTGGGCACGACGAGCAACCCGTACTGGGTGGCCGAGCGGCTCTGCGCGGTCCCGGTTCCCCTGCGGATCGTCAGCGGCCCGGAGCTGCGCGCCACCGTGCGCTCGCTCGGTCGGCGCATGACTGCGGCGACCGAGGGGCCCTGAGGCTCAGGCGTCCCTGATCCAGGTGAGCGCCGCGCCGACCGCCGGGCGCCACCCTGTGGGCGGGTCCTCCCCGACGCGCCCGTCGACGTCCTCCCGGATCAGGTCCGCGTGCCCGGCGTGGCGGCCGTACTCCTGGATCAGGTCGAGCAGGAGCCGGCGCAGGCTCACGTGGTGGCCGGCGTCGTCGCCCTCCTCGACCAGCTGGTCGAGCCCGCCGTCGGCGAGCGCCGCCTCGAGGCGCTCGCGGGAGCGGGCGACGGCGTCGTCCCACATCGCGTAGAGCTGCGCGGGCGGGTCGTCGCCCGCCGAGAGCAGCTCGGTGCGCGTGTCCTCCCAGGTCTCGGGCCTCCACATCGGGCCCGGGTGCCGGCCGGCGAGCTTCCACGTGAACGTGGTGTCCTCCACCGCTGCGAGGTGCTTGAGGAGCCCGCCGAGCGTGAGGGTCGAGGACCCGACGCGGTGGGCGAGGCCCGCGATGTCGAGGTCGTCCGCCTTCCAGCGGAAGGTGGTGCGCAGCAGGTCGAGAGAGCCCACGAGGTGCTCCAGCTCCGTGGCCGCCATCGGGGTGTACCAGGGTTCGGTCGTCATGCTGCGACCGTAGGACCGGTTCCGGACGGTCCGCGTCCGGTTCAGCGGACCGGTCCGACAGGCATGCGGCGCGTCCGGCCGGGGGACGTGCCGACCTCGCGCTTGTACGCCCGGCTGAACGCCGCCTCGGAGTCGTATCCGAGCTCGGCGGCGACCTCCCGCACGGTCGCCCGGCCGCGGCCGAGCCGGTCGGCGGCGACGTGCATGCGCACGCGCGTGACGTACTGCATGGCCGGCTCGCCGACGACCTCCGTGAAGCGTGCCGAGAACGCGGACCGGGACATCGTCGCCTCGCGTGCCATCGTCGCCACGGTCCACGGGCGGCCGGGCTCGCGGTGCACGGCCGTGATCGCCGCACCCAGCTGCGGCTCGCGCAGGGCACCGAGCCAGCCGGTGGTCTCGCGCTGGGCGTCGAGCCACGCACGGATGGACTGGATCACGAGGATGTCCGCGAGCCGGGTGGTGACGGCCTCCCCGCCGGGCCGGGCGTGGGTGAGCTCGGCGGCCATGAGCGCGAGGGTGTCAGCCATCCACGAGCCCGCCGAGGCGCCGTCGACGTGCACGACCGAGGGCAGCAGGTCCAGCAGGAGCCGGGAGGCGGCGCCGTCGACGGAGAGCACCCCGCAGACCAGCTCCGTGCGCGGTCCGCTGCCCAGGTGGCGAAGCACGGAGTAGTTCTCGCTGAGGTACTCCTGGGGGAGCTCGTCCACCTGGCCGAGCGACGGCACCCCAGGTGCGCTGCGCAGCGCGTGGCCGCGCCCGTGCGGGACGAGCGCGAGGTCACCGCGCACCAGGCGCACGGGGTCCGCACCCTCGACCTCGACCCAGGCCTCGCCCGCGGTGATCACGTGGAAGCTGATGCAGTCGCGGAAGGCGGGCATGTCGACCGCCCACGGTCCGTCCGCCTCGGTGCGGCTGTAGAAGACGCCGGTCACGCGCAGGTGGTGCAGGGCCTCGCCCACGGGGTCGACGGAGGAGCCCGGCGGGTCCACGACGGTCGGTGCCACGAGCGCTCCCTGGATGATCAGTCATGAAACGGCGACGCATCATCATAGACCGTCCACCGTCGGCGGTGGTGGTCTGGTCTCACCACATCCACACCGCACCGAGGGAGACAGATCATGAAGGTTCTCGTCGTCGGAGCGACGGGCGGCTCCGGCCGTGCCGCCGTCACCGAGCTGGTCGCGCGCGGGCACGAGGTCACCGCGCTGTCGCGGCACGCGTCGTCGCTCCCGGACGTCCGGGGCGTCGACGGCGACGCCACCGACCCCGTCCTCGTCGACCGCCTGGTCCAGGGCCAGGACGCCGTCGTCGTCACGCTCGGGATCAGCGAGAGCGCGGTCCGGGTGCGCCTGCGCGGTCCGTCGGGCACGCCGCTCGACATCCGGTCCCGCGGCACCCGGACCGTGCTGGCCGCCATGCGTCGGCACGGCGTGCGCCGCGTGGTGGTGCAGACGTCCTACGGCGTGGGCCCCACCAAGGAGTACCTCCCGCTCGCGTCGCGGCTGGTCTTCGCCCTGCTGCTGCGCCCGCAGATCGCGGACACCGAGCGCCAGGGCGCCGAGCTGCGGGCAAGCGGGCTCGACTGGGTCGAGGTGCAGCCGGTCAACCTCACGGACGAGCCGTGGGCCGGCCCGCCCGCCACGTCGACCGACGGCGGGATCGAGGGGCTCAAGGTCTCGCGCTCCCAGGTGGGGTGGCTGCTGGCCGAGGCCGTCGAGGACCCGCTGCTGACCCGGCGGACGGTGTCGGTGTCCGCGGGTGCGCGGGTCCCCGTCACGGCGTGACGTGCCAGGACTGTCCACCCCGCAGGTCCGCACGCTCGATGGCGCCGGCGTGGCGGACCAGGACGGAGACGTCCCGGTCCGCCACCAGCCGGGCGGCGGTCAGCACGCCGCCGTCCCACGCCAGGTCCACCGTCACCCCGCCGCGCGCCCGCAGGCCCCGCACGGAGCCCGACGGCCAGGCCTGCGGCAGCGCCGGCAGCAGGGAGAGCTCCCGCGTCCCGCCAACCGTGCGGTGCGACTGGAGCAGGAGCTCGGCGACGCCCGCCGTGAACCCCAGGTTGCCGTCGACCTGGAACGGGGGATGGGCGCAGAACAGGTTCCGGTAGACGCCTGCGCCCTTCCCGGCGGGGCGCAGGAACGCGTCGATCATGGCCGCGGCGCCGACCGGGTCACCCAGGCGGGCGCGCAGGTTGAGGCGCCACGCGAGCGACCAGCCGGTCGACACGGTGCCGCGGGCCTCGAGCGTCGCGAGCGCGGCCCGGGCCAGCTCCGGCTCCTGGTCCGGGTCGATCGAGGTGCCCGGGTGGACGCGGTACAGGTGGCTCTGGTGCCGGTGCTGCGGCTCGGCCTCCGGCACGTCGTCGCGCCACTCGGCGAGTCGGCCGTCGGCCGCCACACGCTCGGCCGGGAACCGCTCGAGGGCGGCCGACGCCTCGGCGACGAGGTCGGCGCCGACGTCCAGACGCACCACGTTCTCGAGCAGGTCGCGCACGATCGCCAGGTCCGCGGTGGTCGAGGTGCTCAGGGCGGCGGGCAGCCCGTCGGGTGCGACGAAGGTGTTCTCCGGCGACGTGGCGGGCCGGGTGCCCAGCGAGCCGTCGGGCAGCTCGACCAGCCAGTCCAGGGCGAAGCGCGCGGCAGCGGCGAGCACGTCGCGGTCGGCGGGCGTGAGGAAGTCGCCGGTGACGTCGTGGTGGTCCACCAGGTGGCGCACGAGCCACGCGCCGCCGAGCGGCCAGAAGCTCCACGACGGGTCGCTGGTGCCGTCCCCGACCGGCTCGGTGAACGCCCAGGCGTCGCTGTTGTGGTGGGCGGTCCAGCCGCGCAGGCCGTAGAGCTCGTCCGCCGTCCGTGCGCCCGCGGTGGCCAGCTCGCCGACCCACCGGACCAGCGGCTCGTGGCACTCCGCGAGGTTCGTGGACAGCGCCGGCCAGTAGTTCATCTGGGTGTTGATGTTGAGCGTGTAGCTGCACGACCAGGGCGGCTGCACGGCGTCGTTCCAGATGCCCTGCAGGGTCAGCGGCAGCGTGCCCGGACGGGACCCGGCGACCATGAGGTAGCGGCCGTAGTGGAACGCGAGCGCCGCCAGGCCCGGGTCGGGCGTGCCGGCCGTGTGCCGGCGCAGTCGCTCGTCGGTGGGCAGCGCGGACGCGCTCGTCGCGCCGAGGTCGAGGTGGACCCGGCCGACCAGCGCGCCGTGGTCGGCGACGTGCTCGGCGCGCAGGTCCGCCACCGTC
>NZ_CAURTV010000072.1:0-17902 GCF_963527515.1 uncultured Cellulomonas sp.
GGTGTGCCGCAGGTCGGCCCACTTGCCGGCCCGCGCCACGCGGTGGCGGACGCTCCGACGGGTCCCGCACCGTCCGCTTCGTCGTCCGACACGTCGGCGCCAGGCGTCACCCACCTCGCCGACCGCCGACGTCCCTCCCGCACGCGCTGGCTCGCCGTCGCAGCGGCGGTCGTCGTCGGCGCCGCCGTGCCCGGCGCGCTCGTGGTCCAGCAGGCGCAGCGGGCCGACCAGGCGGAGGAGCAGCAGCAGGCGCTCGCGGACCTGCTCACCGACCCCTCCGCTGTCGTCGTGCACGGCGACGTCACTGGCGGCGGCGTCGCGACCGCCGTGCTCACCGACGACCGCGCCCTGTTCACTGCGACCGGCCTCCCGGACCCGGGCGACGGCAAGGCGTACCAGCTCTGGGTCGTCGACGCCGCCGGAGCCGCCTCCGCGGGGGTGCTGGCCGGCGACGCGGGCACGGTCCGCCAGCTGGCCGAGAAGTTCACCGCGGGCGCCGCCCTGGCGATCACGGTCGAACCGGCGGGCGGCTCCACCCAGCCGACGACCGACCCGCTGGTCGTCCTCAGCGCCACCTGACCCACCCCCGGCTGGTCCGGCGCGAGATCGTGGGTCCGGCACGAGATCGACGGTGCGCACCCGCGATGTCGCGCCGAACCCACGATCTCGGTGACGGCAGGTCCGCAGGAGGCCCACGCACCCACGTCCCGCCTCGCCCCCGGACGCGACGGAGCCCCCTCGCCGTACCCTGCGAGGGGGCTCCGCTGCTCGTCCGCGGGGCGGGCGAGCGCAGACGGGCCGGTCGCCGTGGCGACCGGCCCGCCGGGTCGTCACATCGTCGGCATGAGCACCGAGTCGATGAGGTAGACGGTCGCGTTGGCGGTGTGGACGCCGCCGCAGATCACGGTGGCGCCGTTGACCATCATCGAGTCGCCCGAGCCGGTGACCTCGACGGTGCCGCCCTGGACGGTGGTCCGGGTGCCGGCGACCATGTCCGGCGACAGCTGTCCGGGCACCACGTGGTAGGTGAGGATCGACGAGAGCGTCGTCGCGTCGGTCTTGAGGGCCTCGATGGTGGCGGGGTCGATCTTGGCGAACGCGTCGTCGACCGGTGCGAACACCGTGAACTCGGACCCGTTGAGGGTGTCGACCAGGTTGACGTCCGGGTTCAGCTGGCCGGACACGGCCGCCACCAGGGTGGTCAGCAGCGGGTTGTTCGACGCCGCGACGGCCACGGGGTCGGCCGACATGCCGGTGACGGAGCCCGGTCCGTCCGGGACGGCGGCGGCGTAGTCGGCACAGCCGGGGCCGACGAGGTCGGCGGCCGGGTCGGCCGTCATCGCGTCCTCGCTGGGCATCTCCGACGGCGTCTCCATGGGCGCCTCCATCGACGCGGACGAGTCGGAGCCTGCGGTGTCGTCGCTCGCGGCCGGGCTGCAGGCGGTCAGGGCCAGGCCCGTGACGCCGGCGAGCAGGACGGCGGCGATGCGGGTGCGGTTCGTGGTGCGCATGGTGGCTCTCCCTTGATGTGGTCCGGACGGCTGCCCGCCCGGTCGTCTCTCGGGTGGGGTTCGGGACAGTCGGCGGCGCGGATGGGTGCGACTTGCGTCGGGGACCCATCCCCGGGGTCTGCCGCGGCGAACTCCCGCCATGGACCTGCTCACGCTCGCGCTCATCGGGCTCGTCGGTGGCCTCATCACCGGCATCTCGCCGTGCATCCTGCCCGTGCTGCCCGTGGTGTTCTTCGCGGGCGGCGTGCAGGGGGCACGCGGTCGGCCGACGATCACGGTCGCCGACGGGACGACGGGCGTGGCCCGGTCGGTGGGCGCGATGGCGCAGCCGTCGTTCCTGTCGGGTCCGTCGACCTGGACCCCTGACGGCGGAGGCGTCGCGACCCTCGAACGTCCCGCCCCGGCCCCTGACCGAGGCCGTCCCTACCTCGTCATCGCCGGCCTGGTCACCAGCTTCACGCTCGTCACGCTCGTGGGGACGGTGCTGCTCAACCTGCTCGGCCTGCCGCAGGACTTGCTGCGCTGGGCCGGCATCGCGGTGCTCGCCCTGCTGGGCGCCGGCCTGCTGGTGCCCCGGTTCGAGGAGCTCCTGGAGCGTCCGTTCCAGCGGCTGACGCCGAAGCGCGCACCGGGCGCCGGCCGCGGCGGCTTCCTGCTGGGCCTGGGCCTCGGCGCGGTCTACGTACCCTGCGCGGGACCGGTGCTCGCGGCGATCACGGTCGCGGGCGCCACCGGTTCCGTCGGCCCGGGCACGGTCGTCCTGACGGTCTCGTTCGCGCTGGGCGCGGCGGTCCCGCTGCTGATCCTCGCGCTCGCGGGCCGCCGCGTGGCCGAGCGCATCGCCGCGTTCCGCACCCACCAGCGCGGGATCCGTGCGGCCGGCGGGGCACTGATGATCGCGCTGGCGCTCGCGCTCGCGTTCAACCTGACCGACGCCATCCAGCGCGCCCTGCCCGGGTACACGGAGTCGCTCCAGGCGACGGTCGCCGCCAACGAGACCGTGCGCGAGCAGCTGGACCTCGGCGGGCTGGTCACGGACGAGAACCGGCAGCTGGCCGAGTGCAGCAACAACTCCGCGGAGCTCGAGGACTGCGGGCCTGCCCCGGCGATCCGAGGTATCGATACCTGGCTGAACACCCCCGACGGCGCGCCCGTCGACCTGGCGGACCTCCGGGGCAAGGTCGTGCTCCTCGACTTCTGGGCGTACTCCTGCATCAACTGCCAGCGCTCGGTCCCGCACGTGACCGCGTGGGAGGAGGCGTACCGCGACGCCGGCCTGGTCGTCATCGGCGTGCACACGCCCGAGTACGCGTTCGAGCGGGAGACCCGCAACGTCGTCGACGGCGCCCGTCGGCTGGGCATCACGTACCCGGTCGCCCAGGACAACTCGTACGCCACCTGGACCGCCTACCGGAACCGCTACTGGCCCGCGCACTACCTCATCGACGCCGGCGGGCAGATCCGCCAGGTCTCCCAGGGCGAGGGCGGGTACGCGCAGACGGAGACCCTGGTCCGTGAGCTGCTCACCCAGGCGGACCCCGGTGTGACCCTGCCGGCCCGCACGCAGGTGGACGACGCGACGCCGACCGCCGACGTGACCGCGGAGACGTTCCTCTCGGTGAGCAAGCACGCGAACGTGGCGGGCGACTACCGGGAGGGCGAGTCCACCTACACGTTCCCCACCGACCACTCACCGGACACGGTGGCGTTCGGCGGCACGTGGACCACCGACTACCAGGGTGCGACCGCAGGACCCGGCGCGCAGCTGCGCCTGCGCTACCACGCGGCGGTGGTGCAGGTGGTCCTCGGTGGTGCGGGCACCGTGACGGCGACCGTGCGCGACGCGGACGGCAGCGTGGTCGGACGGGTGGACGTCGTCGTCGACGGCGCTCCGCGCTCGTACGAGCTGGTGACCGGCAGCGAGGTCCGGGAGGGGACGATCGAGCTGGCCGCGCAGGCGGGCGTCCAGGCGTTCTCGTTCACTTTCGGATGAGACGTCTGATACGTCCGAGCGGGTGAAATGCACGGATGTCGCGTTCTGGTGGAGGTGACACGCTTCCACGGACTCTCATGTTGCTCTAATGTCGGACTTGTCAGCGAAAACGGCAAACCCTCTGCAAGGAGGGGACGCAAAGCCACGGGACCTACAGGGTCAGCCGGGCTACCGAACAGACAGGATAGCGTCCATGGACCAGCGTGGGTACTCAACAGACCCGTCCGAGACCTCCCTCAACACCCCGGCGATCCCGGTTCTGCGCGTCAAGGCGTGGGCCACCCTCGCCGCGCGCCGCAGCGTGATCGAGGCCGTGCCGGCGCAGCGGGAGCACGCGGCGGCCTGACCGCACACCAGCCCTCTGCACAGAACCCTTCGGCCCCTCGGGACCGGGGGGTTCTGTGCTGCGCCAGGGGCAAGGCCTGCTACAGCTCGCCGGTCCTCTGCAGCACGCGCATGGCCACCCAGCCCAGCGGGATGCGCAGCCAGTAGGTGGCCACCCGGAACAGCACCGCGATCGAGGTGGCGATACCGGGGTTGCTGGTGACGCTGGTGAGCGCGCCGGCCAGCGCCAGCTCGATGGTGCCCATGCCGCCGGGCGTCGGGACGAGGGCACCGGCGGTGTTGCCGGCGAGGTAGATCAGCGCCACCTGGATGAGGCTGGCCTCCTGGCCGAACGCCGCCAGGCTGGCGTCGAACGCGAAGATGAACCCCAGCGTCATGAGCAGGTTGCCGCCGACCGCCAGCGCGAGGCGCCACGGCTGGCCGAGAACCTCGATGAGCCGGGGCCACGTCTGGCGCAGGGTCGGCATCGTCTTGGCGAGCACCCACTGGCGCACCCGGGGCACCAGCAGCGCGGAGGCGACGAGCGCGGCGACGATACCGAGCACCAGCAGGACGACCGGCGAGACCGGAAGGGCCGACTCCCTGCTGCCGGACGCGATGGTCAGCACGAGCAGCAGGCCGAGGGTCACCACGAACTGGCTGACCTGGACCAGGGCGACCGTCGCGGCCGCCAGACCTGTGGTCACCCCGCGCTTGGTGAGCATGCGCAGGTTGAGTGCGGCGGGGCCGATGCCGGCGGGTGCGGCGAGCCCGACGAACGTGGCGGCGGTCTGCACCAGGATGGCGCGCCACACGGGCAGCTTGACCGGGGAGAACGCGACGAACGCGAGCGAGGCGCCGACCAGCGTGAGCAGCCCGAGCAGGAACGCGACCACCGTCCAGCGCCAGTCGCCGGCCGCGAGCGCTCCGGTGATCTCGTCGACGTTGATGCTGGTGATGACGAAGACGACGGCGACGATCGGCACCACGATGGTCAGGACTGTCCGGGCGCCGAACCGGACCAGCTGCTGCGGCTCGACGTCGGCCTCGGGCAGCGAGGCGACGAGCGCCGACCGCAGCTCCGCGAGCACCTTCTTGTCGGCGCGCATCTCGTCGCGCGTGAGCCGCGGCAGGGTGATCGTCTGCAGCAGGGGACCGATCGCCTCGATTCGCTCGGCGGGGAGCACGGCCACCGCCGACTCCAGGGCGCGGGTGGCGCCGACCCGGAGCGCCAGCAGCGCCACCAGCTGGGTGATGTCCATGCGTCGGGCCAGCTCGGAGGAGGCGACGTCGCCCTGCTCCCAGCTGGTGAGCCAGACCACGGGCCTGCCGACGACGGTCTCCACCAGCAGGACGTCGCTGGTCAGCGACCGGTGGGCGATCCCCGCCTCGTGCGCGAGCTGCAGCTGCGCCCAGATCTCCTGCAGCAGCTCGTCGGTGAGCTCCTCGGGGGCGAGGTCGCCCAGCGGCACCGCGTGCCCGGGGCGCTCCTGGACCAGGAGCATGGAGTCGTCGGCCTCGGCGATGCTCAGCAGCTTGGGCGTGCGGACACCGGCGGCGCGGGCGGCGTAGGCGAGGAGCGCGGTCCGTTCGGCGGCCTGCCGCAGCGACACCACCGAGCGCCCCTCGATCCCGCGCAGCCGCAGCGACCGCCACAGCCGGGTGAGCATGCCGACCACCTGCCGGTCGCCGTCGACCACCACGAGGTCGAGCTCGTCGCCGTCGACCGTGGTGAGCTCGTAGACGCGGTGGTCGGTGGAGCGGGTGAGCGCGCGGGCGGCCGCGTCGCCGTCGAGCTCGTCGGAGCCCGCGTCCGACTCCGACTCGGTGGTGGCGTCGGCTACCCGGCTGAGCCGCACGGGCTCGAACCCGGCACGCCGCACGCCCGCCACCAGGCTGGTGCCGTAGGCCCGCTCCGACTGCACGCCGGACAGGTACCGAACCCCCAGCCCGGCCACGCGGCCGACCAGGAACGAGACGACGAGGCCCGGCAACGAGACCCCGGCGGTGATGAGCAGCACGCCGACCGCGACCCACAGCAGGTTCCAGGACCACTTCACCGTGCGGCGACGGCCACGCGGACCGACCACCGTGAGCAGCCCGACCAGCAGCGCGACGTACGCCGGCAGGGTGACCACCCAGCGGTTGTCCGACCGGATCGCCATCCCGACGACCAGCTCCTCGGAGCCGAACGACTCGATGGCCCACAGGGCGACGCCGTTGAGGACGAGCGCGGCGAGCGCGGCGATCAGGCCCTCGAGCAGCTGGCGGCCGAGGCGTCGGAACGCCAGCTCGGTGATGACCGCCAGCGGGACCGCGACGATGACGAAGCCCTCGAGCAGGGACACGGGGACGAACAGGATCTGCTTGAGCAGGGTGGCGAAGCCCTGGACGTCCTCGGCCACACCGCTCGTCGTGTTGTGCGCGTAGGTGGCCAGCACCAGGACGAGCGCGATGCCGAGGGCCGACAGCACCGTGCCGAGCAGGTCGCTGGGGTGGTGCACGCGGACGGTCGGGACGTCGTGGATCGTGACGTCCTGCTCCGCGTCGACGGCCTCCGCGGGCACGACGACGTCCGCGGGCGCGACGGCGGCTGCCGCCGCTCGGCTGACGGGCGTCGCGGGCATACGGGCGAGTCTAGGCAGCCGCGCCGGGCGCGCCTGGCAGGACGGTGACCAGCCGCGACGGGTGTCCGACTGTTCGGGCGGTCCGGTGCGTTTGTCACTAGCGTGGGCAGTCGTCGACCTGCGCCGCTCCGACGCCCGTGGAGGCACCGATGTCCGAGGACCTGACCGCCGCCGACGTGTCGAGCGCGCTGCGGCGCATCTGGTGGCTCCCCGTCGTGCGGGGCGTCGTGCTCCTGGTCCTGGGGCTGCTGATGCTCGTGCAGCCGCTGGGCACCGTGAAGGCGCTCGTCTGGGTGTTCGGGATCTTCGCCATCGTCGACGGGCTCGTCGCCGTCGCGCAGTGGCTGGGCAACCGCAGGGAGCCGGGCAGCGGCTGGTGGCTCATCTCCGGCGCCGTCGGCATCGCGTTCGGCGTGATCGCGGTGGTGTGGACCGGCCCCACCGCGCAGGTGGTGTTCTACCTGATCGCCCTGTGGGTGCTGGTGCTCGGCATCCTGTCGGTGATCGCCGCGGTGGTCCTGTACCGCTCGCGGGACATCGGCTGGTACTGGGTGCTGACGTTCGGCCTGGTCGCGTTCCTGTTCGGGCTGCTGCTGATCATGAACCCGCAGACGTCGGTGAGCATCATCGTCGTGCTCCTGGGACTGTTCGCGTTCGTCGAGGGCGTGGTGCTCATCGTCAGCGGGTTCGCCACCAAGCAGCTGGCGAAGCAGCTCGACCGCGGGTCCGCCACGATCTAGTCGAGCCCGAGCGCCGCGACCCACTCCGGCGGGATCAGCGCGTACCCGACGAAGACGACGACGTCCATGATCGTGTGCGCCACCACCAGCGGCATCACCCGTCGCTTCCGGCGGTAGTACTCGGCGAACACCAGGCCCATGACCGCGTTGCCGAGGAACGCCCCCCAGCCCTGGTAGAGGTGGTAGCTGCCCCGCAGCAGCGCACTGGTGACGACGATGAGCGGTGCGCTCCACCGCAGCTCGCGCAGCCGCTCCATGAGGTAGCCGACGACCACGACCTCCTCCAGCAGCGCGTTCTGCAGGGCCGCGAGGACCAGCACCGGCACCGTCCACCACGCCGCGTTCAGCGCCGACGCCTGCACCTCCACGGCCAGCCCGAGCGCGCGCGCCACCGCGTACAGCCCGAGGCCGGGGATGCCGATCACGGCGGCCAGCCCGGCGCCGACCGCGAGGTCGCGCCACGGCCGGGTGCGGTCCAGCCCGATGCGCCGCACGGCGGACCGGCCGTTGGCGGAGAGCAGGTACAGGGCGAGGGCCACCGGGACCAGGGCGAACCCGATCTGCAGCAGCTGGTAGGTCAGGTCCAGCCACGGGCGCGGCGAGCGGCTGGGGTTGAGCGTGGTGGACTGGTCCGCCAGCGGGGGGCCGGCGGTGAGCCGGTCGACGAGGTTGACCACCGCGTACAGCCCGGAGCGGCCCAGCGACAGCCCGAGGACGATCCAGATCTCGGTGGTGAGCCGGCGGCGGTGCGCCCGCGGGCTGGGCGGCGGGACGGCGGTGGCGTCGGGGCTCGCGTCGGCGGGCGTCGGCGCAGTCATGGGTCGCAGCGTAGGCCGGGAGCCTGGATGCCGGCTGGACCGGACCCTTGCGCCGTGGCGTCGCGACAAAGTACTTTGTGATGCAAACCTGAGGGGGGCTCGCCATGGACGACGACGCACCGGACCCCGCCGACGCGCTGGCGATCATCGCCGCCCAGCGCGCGCGGGCCGAGGACACCCGCCCGTCGAGCACGCGCATCTTCGCGCTCTGGGGCGTCGCCTGGCTGGTCGGCTACGGAGCGCTGTGGCTGACCGCCCGCGACGACGGCAGCCCGACGCTGCTCGCCGTGCTGGTCGCGATCGGCCTCGGCGTGGTGGCGCTGGTCCTCACGATCGTGCACGTGCTGCACCGGACCCGCGGGATCTCCGGCGCCGGCGCACGGCAGGGCGCGCTGTACGGCTGGGCGTGGCCCATCGGGTTCGTCGCGCAGAGCCTGATCGTCGGCGGGCTGGGCCGGGCGGGAGCGTCCGACGAGGTCACCGGGCTGGCTGCCAACGCGATCGCCGCGCTGGTGGTCGGGCTGCTGTACCTCGCGGGCGGCCTGCTGTGGGAGGACACGCCGATGTACGTGATCGGGGGCTGGATGGCGCTCGTCGGTGCGGTCGCCGCCGTCAGCGGGCTGCCAGGGTCCTACCTGGTCATGTCGCTGGCCGGCGGCGGCGGGATGCTCGCGCTCGGCCTCGTCTCGCGGCTGCGGTCCCGTGCCTGACGAGCCGCTCGACCCCGTCATCCACGCGCAGGCGCGCCTGCGCGTCGTCGCCACCCTGGCGTCGCTCGGTCAGCACGACCGCATCGCCTTCCCGCGGCTGCAGAGGCTGCTCGACATGACCGCGGGGAACCTGTCCACCCATCTTCGCCGGCTCGAGGAGGCGGACTACGTGCAGATCACCAAGACCCACGAGGGCCGGACCCCGGCCACGTACGTGGAGCTGACGCTGGCCGGCCGGCTGGCGTTCGAGAGGTACACGCAGTCGCTGCGTGCGTTGCTGGGAGGAACGTCATGACCGCCGTCGTCGAGCTGGAGCACGTCACGCGCACGTTCGGGGCGGTGACCGCGCTGGACGACGTGTCGCTGAGCGTCGGCGAGGGGCAGCTGGTCGGGCTGCTCGGACCGAACGGGGCCGGCAAGACGACGCTGCTCAGCCTGGTCGGCGGTCTGCGCCGGGCCGACTCCGGCACGGTCCGGCTGTTCGGCGGGGACCCCCGGGACGCGTCGTCGCGGATCGCGCTCGGCACCACCCCGCAGGAGACCGGGCTGCCGCCGACGCTCACGGTCGGGGAGGTGGTCGACCTCGTCGCCGGGCACTACCCGGCGCCCATGACGCGCGCGGAGGTGCTCGCCCGGTTCGGGCTCGAGGACCTCGTCGGCCGGCAGACGGGCGGGCTCTCGGGCGGCCAGAAGCGCCGGCTCGCGGTGGCGCTCGCGCTCGTCGGCCGGCCGCGGCTGGTGCTCCTGGACGAGCCGACCACCGGGCTCGACGTCGAGGCGCGGCACATCCTGTGGCAGGCGCTGCGCGACTACCACGCGGACGGCGCGACCGTGCTGCTGACCAGCCACTACCTCGAGGAGATCGAGGCGCTCGCGGAGCGCGTCGTGGTGATCGGTGAGGGTCGCGTGCTGGCCGACGACACCCTCGCCTCGGTGCTCGGGCTGGTGGGGCTGCGGCGCGTGATGTTCACGGCGTCCTCGTGGGACGGGATCGACCTCGCGCGTCTGCCGGGGGCGGCCAGCGCGCAGCAGGACGTCGACGGGCGCTGGACGGTGCTCGCGTCGGACGCCGACCGCCTGGTGCGCGCCCTGGTCGAGCAGGCCGTGCCGTTCGAGAGCCTGGAGGTGCGCGGAGCCTCGTTGGAGGAGGCGTTCCTCACCCTGACGCAGAAGGAGGAGGTCGTCCGATGAGCACCCTGCTCGCACCGCGCCCGTTCTGGTCGCTGGCCGTCCTGCACGCCCGGTTCCAGTTCCTGGAGACGGTGCGGATCCCCATCGCGGTGATCGGCAACCTGCTGTTCCCGTCGCTGGCCCTGCTGTTCTTCGTCATCCCCCAGCGCTCGGTGGCCGACGACCCGGCGATCGCCACGGCCGCCATCGCGCAGCTCGGGGTGTTCGCGGTGATGTCCACGTGCCTGTTCTCGTTCGGCGTCGGGGTCTCCGAGGACCGCGCGATGCCGTTCGACCCGTTCCTGCGCACGCTGCCGGCCGGCGCCGGACCGCGGCTCATGGGACGGGTGCTCAACGGGGTGCTCTGGGCCTACCTCGCCCTGGTGCCGCTGGTGCTCCTCGGGGCGTTCCTCACGGCCGCCGCCCTCAGCCCCGCGCAGGCGCTCGCGGCCGTCGTCATGGTGCCCGCCGTGGCGGTGCCGTTCCTGCTGCTCGGGCTGGCGATCGGCTACCGGCTGAGCTCCAAGGCGTCGATCGCCGTGGTGCAGGCGACCCTGTTCCCGCTCGCGTTCGCCGGCGGCCTGTTCATGCCGCCGGAGGTGTTCCCGGGCTGGCTCGACGCGCTCAGCATGGCGCTGCCGTCGCGTGCGGCCCGTGACCTGGCCGTCCAGGCGGTCTCCGGGGAGCCCGCCTACGCCTACGCGCTGCCGGTCATCCTCGCCTGGACGGCGCTGTTCGCGGCCCTGGCGGTCACGGCCTACCGCCGCGACGAGGGCCGCCGCTTCCACTGAGCTCGGAATTCTGCTGGATCGGGCGTGCGGAACGCCCGATCCAGCAGGTTCCTCACTCGAACCGGCGCAGCCTCAGCGAGTTGCCCACCACCAGCACCGACGAGAGCGCCATCGCGGCGCCCGCGATCATCGGGTTGAGCAGGCCCAGGGCGGCCAGCGGGACGGCGGCGACGTTGTAGGCGAACGCCCAGAACAGGTTCTGCTTGATCACCCGCAGGGTCCGCCGGGACAGCCGGATCGCGTCGCCGGCGGAGCGCAGGTCACCGCGCACCAGCGTGATGTCGGCCGCCTCGATCGCCACGTCGGTGCCGGTGCCCATGGCCAGGCCGAGGTCCGCGGTGGCCAGGGCGGCGGCGTCGTTGACACCGTCGCCGACCATCGCGACGCGCGCGCCGGACGCCTGCAGCCGTTCGACCACCGCCACCTTGTCGGCGGGCAGCACGCGGGCGATGACGTCGGTCTCGGAGATCCCGACCTCGCGTGCGGCCGCGCGGGCCGCACCCTCGTTGTCGCCGGTGAGCAGGACCGGGCGCAGGCCCAGGGCGCGCAGCTCGGCGACCGCCTGCGCGGAGGACGCCTTGACCGGGTCGCGCAGCACCAGCACGCCGCGCGGCGAGCCGTCCCACGCGACCATGACCGCAGTGGCACCGTCGGCCTCGGCGGCGTCGAACGGACCCTGGAAGTCGGTCGGGTCGATGCCCTGCTCCTTCAGCCACGCAGGCTTGCCGACGAGGACACGACGACCCAGCCCCACGCCGGAGTGCGCGGTGCGGACCACGCCGGAGACGCCGTGACCGGCCTCCGCGCGGAAGTCGAGCACCTGGTCGGCGCCGATGACCACGCCGTCGCCCCCGGTCGGGCCGTCCGTCCGGCCGGCGGCGGCCGCGATGGCCTGGCCGATCGCGTGCTCGGCCAGCTGCTCGACCGCGGCCGCATACCGGAGGGTGTCCGGGGACCCGATCACGTCGACCAGCGACATCCGGCCCTCGGTCACGGTGCCCGTCTTGTCGAGCACGACCGTGTCGATGGTGCGGGTCTGCTCGAGGATCTCCGGACCCTTGATGAGGATGCCCCGCTGCGCGCCGCGGCCGGTGCCGACCAGCAGCGCGGTCGGCGTGGCCAGCCCGAGGGCGCAGGGGCACGCGATGATCAGCACGGCGACCGCCGCGGTGAACGCCGCCTGCACGCCGGACCCGCTGAGCAGCCAGACCGCCAGCGTGCCGACCGCGAGGACCAGCACCACCGGCACGAACACCGCGGAGATGCGGTCCGCCAGCCGCTGCACGGGTGCCTTGCCGGTCTGCGCGGCGGCGACCAGCCGGCCGATCTGCGCCAGCCGCGTCTCGGCACCCACGCGGGTGGCCCGCACGACGAGCGCGCCGGAGGTGTTGATGGTGGCGCCCGTGACCTCGTCGCCGGGGCCGACGTCGACCGGCACCGGCTCGCCCGTGAGCAGCGACGTGTCCAGCGCGGAGGTGCCGCTGACCACCACGCCGTCGGTGGCCACCTTCTCGCCGGGGCGCACCACGAACTCGTCGCCTACGGCCAGCCGGTCCACGGGGACGCGCTGCTCGGTGCCACCGACCAGCAGGGACACGTCCTTGGCGCCCAGGTCCAGGAGCGAGCGCAGGGCGTCGCCGGCGCGCCGGCGGGACCGGTGCTCGGCGTACCGGCCGGCCAGCAGGAACGTGGTGACGACGGCGGCGACCTCGAAGTACAGCTCGGGAACGGCCATCTCGTCGGCAGCCCGCGGCCACAGCGTGGGCGTCATGGTCATGCCCAGCTCGCCCGCGCCGCCGAGCAGCAGCGCCCAGAGCGACCAGAGGGTCGCCGCGACGACGCCGATCGAGACCAGGGTGTCCATGGTCGAGGCGCCGTGCCGGGCTGCACGGAACGCGGCGCGGTGGAACGGCCACGCGGCCCAGGTGACCACGGGCAGCGCGAGCGCGGCGACGACCCACTGCCACCCCGTGAACTGAAGGGCGGGGATCATCGAGACGAGTAGCACGGGGACGGTGAGGACGGCGGCGACCCGCAGGCGGTTGCGCAGGTCGGTGCCGCGGGCGTCGGTCGGGGCCGAGGTGTCCTCGTCGGGGTCCATCTCGTGGCCAGGTGCCATCGCGTGCCCGGACAGGGCGTGCTCGAAGGGGTCCATACCCGAGTGCGCGGGACGGACGACGGTGGCGCCGTACCCCGCGGCGCGGACCGCGGCGACCAGGTCCTCCGTGGCGGTCGGACCCTCCACGCGGACGTGCGCCGACTCCAGCGGCAGGTTCACGGTCGCCTCGACGCCCGGCAGCCGGTTGAGCTTCTTCTCGACGCGCGCGACGCAGGAGGCGCAGGTCATGCCCTCGATCGCGAGATCGACGGTCCGCTCGGTCGTGGCGGTCTTCTCAGTCACAGCAAGGACCTCCGCGGGGTGATCGCGTAGCCGGCCTCGACGACCGCCGCAGCGAGCGCGTCGTCGGGCAGGGGCGCGTCGGAGACGACGGAGACCGTCGACGACCCGCCGACCACCAGCTGGACCGTGACGTCCTTGACGCCCGGCAGGTCCGACAGCTCGGAGGTGACCGCGGAGACGCAGTGGCCGCAGGTCATGCCGTCGACGCCGAACGTGGTGGTGAGGGTGCTGGTGCTCATGAGGTACTCCTTCAGCTACGGACGAGGCGGGCGATGGCGTCGGAGGCTTCCTTCACCTTCGCCGCGCCCTCCTCGGGGGACTGGCGGGCCGCGTCGACGACGCAGTGGGCGAGATGGTCCTCGACCAGGCCGATGCTCACGGCCTGCAGGGCCTTCGTGACGGCCGCGACCTGGGTGAGGATGTCGATGCAGTACACGTCCTCGTCGACCATCCGGGCGATGCCCCGGACCTGGCCCTCGACGCGGCGCAGGCGCTTGAGGTAGTCGTCCTTGGCGTCCGTGTAGCCGTGCATGGGGCTCTCCTTCGTCGTGCGAGCGGGTGCACTTTCCGCAACAAGATACCCCCATGGGGTATTCCGGTGGGTCGCCCGGGGCACAATCAGCGGCATGCGGGTCTCGGCGAAGGCGGACTATGCGGTGCGGGCGTGCGCGGAGCTGGCGGCGTCCCCCCAGGGGGACCCCGTGCGGGCGGACGACCTGGCGGGCGGGCAGCAGCTCCCCGTCGCGTTCCTGGAGCGCATCCTGGGGGACCTGCGCCGCGGCAACGTGGTGACCAGCGTGCGGGGGCGGTCCGGCGGCTACCGGCTGGCCCGGCCCGCGGACCAGATCACCCTGGCCGACATCATCCGCGCGGTCGACGGCCCGCTGGTGACCGTGCGTGACGAGCGCCCGACCGCCCTGGAGTACGGCGGCTCGGCGCAGGCCCTGCTGCAGGTCTGGGTCGCCCTGCGGGTGAGCGTGCGTGACGTGCTCGACCAGGTGACCCTGGCGGCGCTCGTCTCCGGCGAGCTGCCGCCGCACGTGGTCGAGCTCGGCGCCCGCGAGGACGCCTGGCTCAACCCCTGACGGCGGTCAGTCGGTCGGAGCGGTCGCCTGCGCGGCGGCGTGGACCGCGGCCGGGAGGGCGGACACGATCCGGTCCACCGCGGAGTCGTCGTGGGCGGCCGAGACGAACCAGGCCTCGAACGGCGACGGCGGCGCGTACACCCCCGACTCCAGCAGCGAGTGGAAGAACGGCGCGTACCGCCACGACTCCGTGGCCAGCACCGCGTCGTAGCTCCGTGCACCGTGCGCGGCGGCGTCGGACCCGAAGAACGTGCTGAACAGGTTGCCGGCCCACTGGATCGCGTGCGGCAGTCCCTCGGCCGAGAGCGCGGCACCGAGCTCGCTGCGCAGCTGCGCGGAGACGGCGTCGACCCGGGCGTACACGTCGCTGTCCGCCAGCCGCAGCGTCGCCAGGCCCGCGGCAGTAGCCACCGGGTTCCCCGACAGCGTGCCTGCCTGGTAGACGGGGCCGACGGGTGCCAGCAGCGCCATGACGTCCCGGCGCCCACCGACCGCGGCGACCGGCAGACCGCCGCCGATGACCTTGCCGAACGTGTGCAGGTCCGCCGACCAGCCCTCGCGTAGGCCCTCGAGCCCCCACCAGCCGGAGTACCCGACGCGGAACCCCGTGAGGACCTCGTCCTGGATGAGCAGCGCGCCGTGCTGGAGCGTGAGGCGGCGCAGCGCGGCGTTGAAGCCGGGCAGCGGCGGGACGACGCCCATGTTGGCGGGCGCGGCCTCGGTGATCACGGCGGCGATGCGGTCGCCGAGCTCCGTGAACACCGCCTCGATCGCCTCGACGTCGTTGTAGGGGACGACGACCGTCTCGCCGGCGACCGCGGCGGAGACGCCGGCCGAGTCGGGCAGGCCGAGGGTCGCGACGCCGGAGCCGGCCGAGGCCAGGAGCGCGTCGACGTGACCGTGGTAGCACCCGGCGAACTTCACGATCAGGTCCCGGCCGGTGAACGCACGGGCGAGCCGCAGGGCGGTCATGGTCGCCTCGGTGCCGGTGGAGACCAGGCGGACCTTCTCGGCCGGGGGGACCCGCGAGCGGATCTCGTCGACCAGGTCCACCTCGGTGAGCGTCGGGGCGCCGAAGCTCAGGCCGCGGCCGGCGGCCTCGCGGACCGCCTCCACCACCTCGGGGTGTGCGTGGCCGAGGAGCGCCGGGCCCCAGGAGCCGACGAGGTCGACGTACTCGTTGCCGTCCACGTCCGTCACGTACGCACCCTGCGCGGACGCGAGGAACCGGGGGGTCCCACCCACGTTTCCGTACGCCCGCACCGGGGAGTTGACCCCTCCGGGGATGACGGCCTGCGCGCGCGCGAACGCGATCTCGCTGGTCGTGGCGTTGGTGGTGACGCTCATCGGATCTCCTCTGCCAGCCATCCGGCCAGCTCTGTCGCAGAGTACGTAAGCACGTGATCGGCACCGGCACGGCGGATGCTGAGCACGGACTCCAGGATCGCCCGTCTGCGCTCGATCCAGCCTCGCGCGGCGGCGGCCTCGATCATCGCGTACTCGCCCGAGACCTGGTAGGCCGCGACCGGGACCGATGACATCGCGGCGACGTCCGACAGGATGTCGAGGTAGGCGAGCGCGGGCTTGACCATGACGACGTCGGCGCCCTCGGCGAGGTCGATGGCCACCTCGCGCACCGCCTCGCGGCGGTTGGCCGGGTCCATCTGGTACGTCCGTCGGTCGCCCTCGAGCTGCGACTCCACCGCGTCGCGGAACGGGCCGTAGAACGCGGAGGCGTACTTGGCGGCGTAGGCCAGCACGGCGACGTCGTCGCGACCGGCGGCGTCGAGTGCGTCGCGCACGTACCCGACCTGCCCGTCCATCATCCCGCTGAGGCCGACCAGGTGGGCGCCTGCCTCGGCCTGCGCCAGGGCCATCTCGGCGTACCGGACGAGCGTCGCGTCGTTGTCCACCGCGCCGCCGGGCGTGAGCACGCCGCAGTGCCCGTGGTCCGTGAACTCGTCGAGGCACAGGTCCGCCTGGACGACCAGGGCGTCGCCCACCTCCGCGACCGTGTCCGCGATGGCCAGGTTGAGGATGCCGCCGGGGTCCGTGGCCTGGGAGCCGACCGCGTCCCGCACGGTCGGGATCGCGAAGAGCATCACGCCGCCCAGCCCCGCACCGGCGGCCCCGGCGACCGCCTTGCGCAGCGAGTCGCGGGTGTGCTGGTAGACGCCTGGCATCGAGGCGATCTCGCGCGGCTCGGACAGACCTTCCTTGAGGAACACCGGGAGCACCAGCTGCGCGGCGGACAGGTGCGTCTCGGCGGTGAGCCGGCGCAGCGCCGGGGTGGCGCGCAGGCGGCGCGGACGGATGCGGCGGGCGTCGGTCATCAGAGCTCCTCGGGGCTGGGGATCGGGGCGGGCAGGACCGTGCGCACCGCACGCGTGAGGGCGTCGACCATGCCGAGCATCGTCTGCTCGGTGGCGACGCCGGCCAGCGGGAGCCCCAGTCGCGCGGCCTCGGCGGCGGTGGAGGGGCCGATGCCGATCAGGAGGGTGCTGGACGGCGGCGGACCGAGGTGGGCGGCCAGCTCGCGGACCGTGCTCGCCGACGTGAGCAGGGCCGCGTGGATCGTCCCGTCGGCCCAGGCCTCGCGGACGTCGGCCGGCGGCGGCGCGGCGGCGACCGTGCGGTAGGCCACGACGTCGGTCACCTCCCACCCCCGGGCGTGCAGACCCTCGGTGACGGTCGCGGCGGCCAGGTCGCCCCGGGGGAAGAGCACCCGGGCCGGATCTGTCGGCTCCGGCCAGGCGTCGACCAGGGACCGGGAGGTCGACGGGCCGCGCGGCACCAGGTCGGGCTCGACGCCGACCTCGCGCAGCGCGCGAGCGGTCCCGGGGCCGATCGCGGCGACGCGCACCGCACCGTCGGCCAGCAGCTGCGGCAGGCTCCCCGCGCTCTCCTGAGCGCGGTCCACCAGCACGGGGACGGCCGCGGCGCTGGTGAGGACCAGCCACGAGAACCAGCCGGACTCCAGGGCCAGCAGGGCGTCGTCCAGCTCGGTCGGGTCCTCCGGGGGCACCGTCTCGATGAGGGGCACGACGACGGCCTCCGCACCGGCGGCCGCGAGCGCCACCTCGGCGGGGCTGCGACCGGCCGAGGGGCGCGGGACCAGCACCCGCCAGCCGGTCAGGGGAGGCACGGCCGACGCGGTCACCGGACGGCTCCGAGCGCGGCGAGGTCCGCGGCGCCGGCGCCCAGGAGGGTCTCGGCGAGCTGGACCCCGAGCAGGCGGGCACTGTCGGCGCCGTCAGCGCCCAGCGTCACCGAGCCGCCGCGACGCAGGGTCTGCGTGCCGTCGGGGCGGGCGACCACGGCGTCGAGGGTCAGGGTCCGGCCGTCGTGGCTGAGCCGCCCGCGCGCGCCGATCGGAGCCGCGCACCCCGCCTCCAGGCGGGTGAGCAGCGCACGCTCGGAAAGCACCGCGAGCCGTGAGGGCCGGTGGTCCAGGGCAGCAAGGGCCAGCGCCAGGGGGGAGTCCTCGGCCAGATCGGCGCGGACCTCGACGGCCAGCGCGCCCTGGCCGGGGGCCGGCAGGAGGACGTCGGGGGTGAACGCCTGGGTCATGGCCGCCAGCCGGCCCAGCCGCGCGAGCCCGGCCCGCGCGAGCACCACGGCGTCGAGGTCGCCGGGGCCGTCGGCCGAGCCGGCGACGCGGCCGAGGCGCGTGTCGACGTTGCCGCGGATGTCGACCACGACGAGGTCGGGCCGCACGGCGAGGAGCTGGGC
>NZ_CAURTV010000073.1:0-17647 GCF_963527515.1 uncultured Cellulomonas sp.
CGACGTCGACCCCGGGACCACCGTCGTGCCGCCGCGACGCAGCCCCTCGGGCAGGATCGGGGCCAGCGGCGGCGGGACCGCCATCGGAGGGCGTTCGGTGGTGATGATGCCGGCGGTCGGCTGCTCGGTCGGTGGGTCCGGCACCAGGGCGACCAGCGCAGGCGCGGAGGGCGCGGAGGGCTCCGCGAGTCCGCCCAGCGGCAGCACGCTGCGCGCCCCGGTGCGCTGCTCGGCGCGCGCGAGGGCAGCCCGGGCGAGCATGACCCGGTCCTCGCGCGACAGGGTGCCGACGGACATGCGACCTCCCCTCGATCGGCCGATGAGAGGGTGCTCTCGAGACCTTTGTCGAACATCTGTTCGAAGTATCTCAGTACACGCTGACACTCCCGGCACTGTCAATCCGCGGCGTGCCGACCGGGTGACGCCGCAGGTCTCGGCTAGGTTCTCGTCGCCCGGCGGCGTGGCCGGCGTGGAAGCCTGGAGGGCACAGCATGGGAGTCGTCGTCGGGACCTACCGCCTCGCACTGGCGGCGATCGGGTTCGTCGCCCAGCTCTGGGCACCGAGCACCGGGGTGACGTTCGACCTCGAGGACTACGTCTACTTCACCAACCAGTCGAACCTCCTGCTGGCCGTGGTCATGCTCTGGGGCGGGATCGCGGTCCTGACCCGACGCACCGAGCCGCCGCCCTGGCTGTTCGGCGCGGTGACCCTCTTCCTGCTCATCACCGGGCTCGTCTCGTACCTGATCCTCGACCCGGCCCCGGCCGGCGAGGAGGTGGTCGCCCTCGGGCTCACCCACGACCAGCTGGTGCACCGCCTGACGCCGCTCGCGACGTTCGTGCACTTCGTGCTCCTCGTCCCGCACCGCCGGCTGCGCATCCGCACCGCCGCCCTCTGGCTGCTCTACCCGGTGGCCTACTGCGCGTTCACCACGGTCCGTGGCGTCCTGAGCCCGGGCAGCGACTACCCGTACGGCTTCATCGACGTCGCGGAGCTCGGCTACGGCGGGCTGGTGCTCAACGTGCTCATCTACGGCGTCGGCTTCTTCGTGCTCGGACTGGCGCTCGTGGGCATCGACCGCCTGCTGCCCGCGCGGGCGATCGTCGGGCGGCGCGAGCCCGAGCCGATCCCGCGCGCGCCGCTGGTCCCCGCGGAATGATGTCGGCATGGCCGTGAACCTCACCCGTCCCGTCGCCCCCGACCCGTACTCGCTGCTCCCCCGGGTCCCCGACTTCACGCTGACCAGCGAGGACATCCGCCACGGGGAACGCCTCCCGGACGTGCACACCAACACGGACGCCGGTGGCAACGTCTCGCCGCAGCTCTCGTGGGAGGGCTTCCCGGAGGGAACGCAGTCGTTCCTGGTCAGCTGCTTCGACCCCGACGCGCCCGGCCCGTCCGGCTGGTGGCACTGGACCGTCGTGGACGTCCCCGCCGGTGTCACCTCGCTGGCCCGCGGTGCCGACCTGCCGGCCGGCGCGTTCGCGCTGCGGGGCGACGACGGCGAGGCCCGCTACGTCGGCGCGGCTCCCCCGCCCGGCGACCAGGTGCACCGGTACTTCTTCGTCGTGCACGCGCTCGACGTGCCGTCCCTCGGGTTCGCCGCTGACATGATGCCCGGCGCCGCGAACACGGCGGTCCTGTTCCACACGCTCGCGCGCGCGGTGCTCGTCGGGACCTACCAGCAGTGACGCTCGGCACGCTGACCTGGGTGCGCGCGCTCGACCGCCCCGACCTGCTCGCCGTCTCGACGCTCGCCGCGATCGAGTCCTGGAACGCCCAGGACCCGATGGTGGCGGACGCCGTGCTCGTCACGGAGATCGACCCCGACCTCGCGGACACCGCCGCGCTGACCGAGGCCTACCGGCTGCCCCCAGCTGCGTCAGCCAACTGCGTGCTCGTGGCGGGCCGGCGCGAGGGTGAGGAACGGGTGGCCGCAGCCGTCGTCCGGGCGACCACCCGCGCGGACGTGAACTCCACGGTCAAGCGGCTGCTCGACGTCCGCAAGGCGTCGTTCCTGCCCATGGACCGCGCGGTCGAGGAGTCGGGCATGGAGTACGGCGGCATCACCCCGCTCGGGCTCCCGGCCCGCTACCGGGTGCTCGTCGACGGTCGCGTCGCCGCGGACGACCCCGACGCCGGGCCGACCGTGATCATCGGCAGCGGGATACGCCGGTCGAAGCTCGCGCTGCCCGGAGCGCTCCTCGCCCGGGCGCCCGGCGTGGACGTCATCGAGGGCCTCGCGCTCGCATAAACTTTCCTCGAGTAGCATCGGAGGCAAGTTTACGAGCGGGGAGGTGGGCATGGGCGGCTACGTCACGCAGCAATGGGTGCCGCGCGCCACCGACGGCGTCCCGCGCCGGTTCACGCGCTCGGGCAGCTACCAGGCGTTCGTCCCCGACGCGCTGCTCGACCTCGACGTGCGACTCGACGCGAGCGTCACCGGGCTCCTCGACGAGGCGGAGGCGCACGCCCGCGAGGCCGCCGACCTCGCGTCGCACGCCGGACTCGGCCAGATCGGCGATCTGCTCGTCCGCTCCGAGGCCGCCGCGTCCTCCCTGATCGAGGGGTACGAGCCGACGCCGCGCGCGGTGGCCGTCGCGGACTTCGTCGCGCGTGGTCGCGAGTCCGCCGTCACCGTCGCCCGCACCCTGCACGCCGTGCGCGCGTCCGTCGAGCGCGCCCGCGATCCTCACGTCTCGCTCGTGTGGGACGTCGTGGAGCTCCAGCGGCTGATCGCACCGCGGCGCGCCGGCGTGCGCGCCGAACCGGTGTGGATCGGTGGCCGGACCCCGCTGGAGGCGCACTACAACGCCCCGCCGCACGAGCTCGTCCCGGGCCTCCTCGACGACCTCGACGCGTACCTGGCGTCGCGTCGGCACCGGCCGGTCCTCGCGGCCGCGCTCGCGCACGCCCAGCTGGAGACCATCCACCCGTTCGCCGACGGCAACGGCCGTGCGGGCCGCGTGCTCATCGGGACCGTGCTGGCCCGCTACGGCGTCGCGCCCCGGATCACCCTGCCGGTCAGCACGGCGCTGTTCCGCGACCGCGAGCGCTACTACGCCGCGCTCGACACGTTCCGCCGCGGCGACCGGGGTGCCGCGATCGTGACGGTGGTCGCCGAGGCGGTCCTCGCCGCGGCCGCCGACGCCCTCGCACTGTCGGGCCAGGTGACGCAGTGGCAGCACCGCCAGACCGAGGGGCTCGACGCCTACCTGCGGGGCAGGTCCCCGACCGGTCGGGTCCGCCGGGGGGTGGCGCACACCCTCGTCGGCGACCTCCCGACACATCCGGTGCTCGACGCCGCCTCCGTGGCCGAGCGGTACGGGATCACCGGCGTCGCCGCCCGCAACGCGCTCGACTCCCTGGCCGCGGCGGGGGTGCTCCGCCCCGACCGCAAGGCGGACCGCACCCGGACGGTCTACGTCGCCACGGAGCTGCTGGACCTCGTCGCGGAGCCGGGCACACCGGAGGCCGACGGCGTCGCGATCCCGCTCGCTCCGGTGACGCTCGAGCCGGAGACCGCGTGCGGCGCCTGGCTCCCCCGCGCCGGCCGCACGTGCCGCCTGCCCCGCGGCCACCGGGGCCAGCACCGCTGACGTCGGTGGTCCCGACTAGCGTTCCCGGCATGAGCCGGACCACCCACCGTGTCATCAGGGACCGGGACGTGTGCCGCGCGCACGGGATCGCGGGGGTGCTGTGCCGACCCGCGGCGGGCGCCGAGACGGCCGTCGTGGTGATCGGCGGGTCCGAGGGAGGGATGCACGAGCGCGACGCCGTGGCGCTCGCCGAGGAGGGCTTCGCCGCGCTCGCGCTCGCCTACTTCGGGGCGCCGGGCGTGCCGGACCAGCTGGTCGACGTGCCGCTGGAGTACTTCTCGCGCGCGCTCGACCTGCTCGAGGAGCAGGGGTTCGCCGCCGGCTCGATCGGGCTGCTGGGCGGCTCGCGCGGCGGCGAGGCGGCGCTGCTGGTGGGCAGCCGCGACGAGCGCGTGGGGTCCGTGGTCAGCGTGGTCGGCAGCGGGGTCGTCACCCAGGGCATCGACTACGCCGCCGGCCGGCTGGACCGGATCCTGCAGGCGTCCGGCCCTGCCTGGACCGTCGACGGCGACCCGCTGCCGTTCCTGCCGTACGAGCTCGCCCCCGGGCTGGCCGAGGCGATCGAGCGTCACGACCCGGTCGCGCTGCGCGACGGGTTCGCGCCGTTGCCGACCGACCCCGCCGCGCTCGACCGCGTGAGCATCCCGGTGGAGCGCATCCGCGGCGGTGTCCTGCTGGTGGCCGGCAGCCACGACGAGATGTGGGACTCATCCGCGTACCACCAGGTGGCTGCCGACCGCCTGGCCGGTCATCCGTATCCCTGGGCGAACGTCGTGCTCGACAGCGTCGGGCACATGATCGCCGGACCACCCGGCGGAGTCGCCACCAGCCAGGGTCCTGGTCCCGGCGTCACGTTCCGCTACGGCGGAGACCCGGTGCTCACCGCGCACGCGCGCCGGGAGACGTGGGCGCGGACGATGGGGTTCCTGCGCTACACGCTCCCCCGGGACGACCCGGCGTAGGTCAGGGCACCCGCGTCGCCCAGAACGCCACCGCGGCCGCTGCGGCGACGTTGAGCGAGTCCACCCCGCCCGCCATCGGGATCCGCACCACCAGGTCGGACTCCGCGACGGTCGCCGGCTTGAGCCCGTGCCCCTCGGCGCCGAGCACGAGGGCGAGACGATCGGGCGGGTCGGCGACGAGGGCGTCCAGCGTGATCGCGTCATCGGACAGGGCGAGCGCCGCGGTGACGAAGCCCGCCTCGCGCAGCACCGAGATCCCGTCCGGCCACGGGTCGATCCGGGTCCACGGTACCTGGAACACGGTCCCCATGGACACGCGGACGGACCGCCGGTACAGCGGGTCGGCGCACCGCGGCGTGACCAGCACGGCATCGACACCGAGGGCAGCCGCCGACCGGAACGCCGCCCCGACGTTCGTGTGGTCGACGATGTCCTCCAGCACGGCCACGCGCCGCGCTCCTGCGAGCAGCGTCTCGACGGACTCCAGCAGCGGCCGGTGCATCGCCGCGAGCGCCCCGCGGTGCACGTGGAACCCGGTGATCGCCTCGAGCACGGCCTCCTCGGCCACGTACACGGGGATCTCGGCGTCGTCGCCCGGCAGGCCCGCCAGCAGGCGCTCCAGGTCCGGCAGCCACCGCGGCGACAGCAGCACGGACCGCGGCCGGTGGCCGGCGGCCAGCGCGCGCCCGAGGACGGTCGAGCTCTCCGCGATGTAGAGACCCTTGGCGGGCTCCTGCCGTGAGCGCAGCGCGACGTCGGTCAGCGAGACGTAGTCGGCGAGCCGCTCGTCGGCGGGGTCGGTGACGGGCTGGACGGAGGCGACGGGCACCCGCTCATCCTTCCAGCCGGACGACGACCTCCCCGTCGCCGTCGAGCGAGAACGCCGTCCCGTCGACGGAGTAGGTGCCGAGGAACCCGCTCACCGGAACACGGCCCTCCGACGAGGTCCGGACCGTCGTCGGGGCCGACCACCACTCGTCCTTCACCAGCCGCCGCAGGGCGTCGTACGCGGGCTTGGGGGTGCCGTCCGCGCGCACGAGGCCGCCGGGCGCACCGAGCCACGCGCCCTCGTCGGTGATCCCCCAGTACGTCGCCGCCTGCACCGCGGGGTGCGACACGAGCGTCCGGTAGTGCCGCTCGATCTCGTCGGCCTGGCGCGCCTCGCCCTCGGGCGTCGACGGCCACGAGGGGACCCGGTAGTCGTTGAGGTCCTCGATGTGGGCGGGCATCAGCTCGCCCGACAGCAGGGTGGTCTCGGTGAGGTGCAGCGGGAGTCCGAAGCGCGCGAACCGGTCGAGGACCGCCAGCGTCTTCTCCTCGCCCCAGTACCCCTGGTGCATGTGGCTCTGCAGGCCGAGCGCGTCCACCTGGATCCCGGCCTCGAGCACACCCTCGATGAGGCACTCGTAGGCGGTCGACATGTCGAAGTCGTTGAGCAGCAGGGTGGCCGACGGGTTGGTCTGCCGGGCGGCGTCGAACGCCAGCCGGATGGTCGGGATGCGGCCGCGGTCCCACGCCAGGCGCGTCAGGCCGTTGGGTTCCTTGTCGAACACCGGCATGATCACGACCTCGTTGATCACGTCCCACGTGTCGATCGCCCCGGCGAAGTCCGCGACCTCGCGACGGATCCGCGCGTCCTGGGCGTCGGCGATCTCGTCCGTGGTCAGGTCCAGCAGCCACGGCGCCCCGACCGTGTGCCACGCCAGGGGGTGCCCCTTGACGACCGCCCCCCGGTCCGCGAACCAGCGGGCCGCGGTCAGCAGCCGCTCGGTGTCCGGGCGCCCGCGGACAGGCTCGAAGCCACCCCAGTAGAACGGCAGCGTGGCCGCGTTGAAGACGTCGAACCAGAGGTCGGCCAGCGCGGCCGCGGAACCGACCGACGCCCCGCCGAACGCCGGCGGCTCGGCCGCGTCTCCCTCCCCGTTGGCGAGCGCGACGAAGTCGAACCCGATGTTGCCGAACAGGAACGCGTGCCGCTCCTGCGCGACCACCACGTCGGTGTCGGCGAGCGGGCGGCCGTCGGGGCGCAGGACGGTAACGACGGCGTCGGCACGCCGGTGGCGGAGCGTAGGCATGCGGGCAAGCCTGCCACGGTCGAAAACGTTATCGATCCGCCGCCACGCCGGGCTCCAGGGGTACGGCCGGCTCGAGCCGGAGCCGCAGGCTGCGCCCCCCGAGGAACGCGGCGACCGCGCCCACGATCGCCACGACCGGCACCACGAGGAAGGCCTGGTGCGTCCCGGCGGCGTCCGACAGGGCACCCAGCGCGAACGGAGCGACGCCGATGGCCAGGCCGCCGACCAGCGTCGCCCGTGCCTGCATGGCGTCCGCCCGGCCGGGTGCGGTGGCCAGCAGGAGCGCGATGGACAGGGGGTACTGAGCGCCGTACCCGAGCCCGGCCACCACCAGGCCCACCATCGCCACCCACGGAGTCGTCGCGGACCACAGGATGGCCCAGCCACCGATCGCCACGACGAACGCGGCCGCCAGCAGGGTCGCGGGTGCCACGCGCAGCGACAGCGGCCCGACGACGAACCGGATCGCGGACATCCCGGCCACGAGCCCCGCCGTCGTCGCCGCCGCGATCCCCGGTCCCGCACCGGTCTGCTCGATGACGAGGCCGGTCGCCCAGTAGGTGGTCGCGAACTCCATCGACACCGCGGCGACGAGCGTCGCCACGAAGCACCACGCGGGCACCCGGCTCCCCGCTCGCGCGGCTCCTCGCGCCGGTGCCGGCGGGGTGACCGCGTGCGGTGGCGTCATCGCCCCGCCCACCGGGATCCGCCACACGGCGACCGCCGTGGCCAGCGCCAGCAGGGCAGTCACGGCCACCGCGGGACGCCACCCCCACCCCAGGGCCACGCACGCACCGACGGCGAGCGGACCGAGCAGGCCGACCGAGGACCCGACGCCGTTGCCCTCGGTGAGCGCGGCAGACGCCTTGCTGCCGTGCCGCACCGCCAGCCCGGCCTGCGCCGAGCTGATCGAGACGTTGCCGCCCCAGGACAGCACGGCCATCGCGGCCAGGCTCCACGGCAGGCTCGGTGCGGCCACGATCGCGGCCGCGCCGACCACGACCGCGACGCTGGCGACGACGATCGCACCGCGTCGGCCCTGCGCCCGCACGAGCATCGGGGTGACGAACGACGCGACGATCGCGCCCACCGCCATCGCAGTCCCGTGCAGCCCCGCCTGGGCGGCGGAGATGCCGAGCTCGTCCGCGAGCAGGGGCACGCTCGGGTTGAAGCTGTAGAGCAGCCAGCCCCACACGACGAACGGCCCGTAGAACGCGAGGGTCATGCGGTCGCGGTGCAACCCGGTGCGTTCGGGGGCGAGCGGAGGCGGCATGCGGCGAGCGTACGTGCCTGCTCAGGGCGTCGAGCGGGACGTCAGTCCACCGGCGCCACCGCGGCGGCGAACTGGCTCTGGTACAGCCGCGCGTACGCGCCACCGGCCGCGAGCAGCTCGTCGTGCGACCCCTGCTCGACGATCGCACCGTCCTCCATCACGAGGATCGTGTCGGCGTCGCGGATGGTGGACAGCCGGTGCGCGATGACGAACGACGTCCGGCCGTGCCGCAGCGCGTTCATGGCGTGCTGCACCAGCACCTCGGTGCGGGTGTCCACCGACGACGTCGCCTCGTCGAGGATGAGGATCGCGGGGTCGGCCAGGAACGCGCGCGCGATCGTGAGCAGCTGCTTCTCGCCGGCCGACACGTTGGCGCCCTCGTCGTCCACCACCGTGTCGTAGCCGTCGGGCAGCGTCCGCACGAACCGGTCGACGTACGTGGCCTCTGCCGCGGCGACGACCTCCTCCCGCGTCGCGGTGTCCGAGCCGTACGCGATGTTCTCCGCCAGGGTCCCGCCGAACAGCCAGGTGTCCTGCAGGACCATGCCCATCTGCGAGCGCAGCGCGTCGCGGGTGAGCTGCCGGGTGTCGACGCCGTCCAGCGTGATCCGGCCGCCGTCCACCTCGTAGAACCGCATGAGCAGGTTCACCAGCGTGGTCTTGCCGGCACCGGTCGGACCGACGATCGCGATGGTCTGCCCCGGCTCCGCGACCAGCGACAGGTCCTGGATCAGCGGCTTGTCGGGCGAGTAGCGGAACGCCACGTGCTCGAAGGCCACCCGTCCGCGGGTGGGCACCACGGGCGGCGTCGGCTCCGCGGGGTCGGGTGACTGCTCGGGTGCGTCCAGCAGCTCGAACACGCGCTCCACCGAGGCGATCCCGGACTGCAGCAGGTTGGCCATCGACGCGATCTGCGTGATGGGCTGCGTGAACTGGCGGCTGTACTGGATGAACGCCTGTACGTCACCCAGCGTCATGGTCCCCGACGCCACCCGGAGCCCGCCGACGACCGCGACGATCACGTAGTTGAGGTTGGAGACGAACCCGAGCGCCGGCTGGATGATGCCCGAGATGAACTGCGCCCGGAAGCTCGACTCGTAGAGCTTCTCGTTGCGCTCGGCGAACACCTCCGCCGCCTCGGCCTGGCGGCCGAACACCGTCACCAGCGAGTGGCCGGTGAACATCTCCTCGATGTGGGCGTTGAGCTTGCCGGTCCAGGCCCACTGCTCCATGAACTGCGGGCGGGACCTCTTGGCGATGGTGCCCGCGATCACCACCGACAGCGGCACGGTGACCAGCGCGATCACGGCGAGCAGCGGCGAGATGAGGAACATCATCACCAGCACGCCGACCACGGTGAGCACCGAGGTGATGAGGGCCGAGAGCGTCTGCTGCAGGGTCTGCGCGACGTTGTCGATGTCGTTGGTCACCCGGCTCAGCAGCTCCCCGCGGGGCTGGCTGTCGACGTACCGCAGCGGCAGCCGCGACAGCTTGGACTCCACCCGGCGCCGCATGCCGTGCACGACGCGCTGCACGACGACCGCCGTGAGCCGCCCCTGCAGCCAGCCGAACAGGAACGAGCCGACGTAGATCGCCAGCACGACCAGGAGCAGCGACCACAACCGGTCGAAGTCGATGCCCACGCCGGGCACCGCCCCGCTGCCGGCCACCACGTCGGCGAACGTGTCCTGGCCGCCGGCCCGCAGTGCCGAGACGGCCTGGTCGGTCGTGGTGCCGGCCGGGAACGACGAGCCCAGCTGGGCGCCGATCACGCCGTCGAAGATGATGTTCGTCGCGTCGCCCAGGAGCCTCGGCCCGATGACCGCGAGCAGGACGGAGGCGACGGCGAGCACGACGATCAGCGACATCGGCCCGCGCTCGCCGCGCATCTCCCGCAGGAACCGGCCCGCCGAGCCGCGGAAGTTCATCGACTTCTCGCCCGGCATGCCCAGGCCCATCATCGGACCGCCACCACCCGGGCCGCGCCGCACCGGCGGGATGCGCTGCGGCGCCTGCTGCGTGCTCATGCCGCCTCCTCGACGCTGACCTGCGAGTACACGATCTCCCGGTACGTCTCGGAGGACTCCAGCAGCTCGGCGTGCGTCCCGACGCCGACCACCAGACCGTCTTCCATGACCACGATGCTGTCCGCCTGCCGGATCGTGGCCACGCGCTGCGCCACGATCAGCACGGTGGCCTCCCGCGTCTCGGGGACCAGGGCAGCGCGCAGCCGCGCGTCGGTGGCGTAGTCGAGCGCCGAGAACGAGTCGTCGAACAGGTAGACGCTCGGCCGGCGCACGAGCGCGCGCGCGATGGCCAGCCGCTGCCGCTGCCCGCCCGACACGTTGGTGCCGCCCTGCTCGATCGGGGCGCCGAGCCCGCCGTCGAGCGCCTCGACGAAGTCGCGCGCCTGCGCCACCTCGAGCGCGTGCCACAGCTCCTCGTCGGACGCCCCCGGCTTGCCGTACTCGAGGTTGCTGCGCACCGTCCCGGCGAACAGGAACGGCTTCTGCGGGACGAGCCCGATCTGGCCCCACAGCTGTTCGGGGTCCAGCGCCCGCACGTCGGTGCCGTCGATGAGCACCTGGCCGCCGGTCACGTCGAACAGCCGCGGCACGAGGTTGACCAGGGTCGTCTTCCCGGCGCCGGTGGAGCCGATGATGGCGGTGGTCCTCCCCGGCTCGGCCACCAGGTCCACCCCGTGCAGCACCGCGCGCTCGGCCCCCGGGTAGCGGAACTCGACGCCGCGCAGCTCGAGCAGCCCCGGTCGGGACTCCGGGCCCGTCCGCAGCTGCGCCGGCTGCTCGGGCGGGACCACCGAGGTGCGGGTGGTCAGCACCTCCCCGATCCGCTCGGAGGACACGACGGCCCGCGGCACCATCACGAACATCATCGTCGACATCATCACGGCCATGAGGATGTAGGCGATGTAGGACAGGAACGCCGTGAGCTGCCCGATCATCAGGTGCCCGGCGTCGATGCGGTCGGCGCCGAACCACAGGACGGCGACCGTCGTGGCGTTGAGCACCAGCATGACCGCCGGGAACATCAGCGCCATGAGCTTGCCCACGCGCAGCGAGGTGTCGTAGAGGTCGGTGTTGGCGCCGTCGAACCGCTCCGCCTCCCGGCGCTCCCGGACGAACGCCCGGACCACCCGGACGCCCGCGATCTGCTCGCGCAGCACCCGGTTGATGGCGTCGATCCGCTTCTGCATGGTCCGGAAGTACGGGATCATCCGCGTGACGATCAGGGCGATGACCACGCCGAGCACGGGCACCGAGACCAGGAGCACCGCCGACAGGCCGACGTCCTCGCGCATGGCCATCACGACCCCGCCGACCAGCATGATCGGCGCCATGATCATCAGGGTGAACGTCAGCAGGACGACCATCTGCACCTGCTGCACATCGTTCGTCGTGCGCGTGATCAGCGTCGGCGCACCGAACGTGGCCACCTCCTGGGCGGAGAACGTCTGCACGTGCCCGAACAGCCGCCGCCGGACGTCGCGGCCGAACGCCATGGCGGTCCGGGCGCCGAAGTAGACGGCGACCACCGCGGCCAGCACCTGCACCAGGCTGACCGCGAGCATGACGGCCCCGAGCCGCATGATCTCCGCGGTGTCGCCCTGGGCCACGCCGTCGTCGATGATCCGCGCGTTGAGGCTGGGCAGGTAGAGGGTGGCGATCGTCTGCACCAGCTGCAGCACCACCACGGCCACGACCGCGCTCCGGTAGGGGCGCAGGTGCTCCTTGAGCAGGGCGATCAGCATCGCGGGCTCCCCTCGGCCAGGACGCCGTGCAGGACCAGGTCAACCAGCCGCTCGGGGCTCGGGGCCGGCACCTCGAGCCCGCGCCGCAGGGCGTCCACGGTCCGCATCGACGAGCCCATCAGCACCGTGGTGAGGAGCTCGATCACCTCGTCGACCGGCAACCGCAGCACCTCGGCGTCGGGCTCCAACAGCCACGCCAGCGTCGCGTTCACCGCCGTCGTGCCTGCCTCCTGCCGCTGCCCCCACATGCGCATGGCCGCACGGTGCTCGCTCGGGGACCGCCCGGGCTCGAGGCGGCTGATCTCGTGCAGCAGCGCCATCCACCGCATGGACTCGCCGACCCGCCCCAGCCCCTGGGCCAGGATGGCCACCAAGCGGTCGCGCAGCGGCAGCGTCCGGTCGATCGCCGCGAGCTCGGGCACCGATGCGGCGGGATCGACCGCTGCGAGGACGGCCTCGCGCACGAGCGTGGCCTTGTCGGTAAAGACCCGGAACAGCGTGCCCTCGGCGACGCCGGCGGCCTCGGCGAGCTCGCGAGAGGTGACGGCGGCGCCCCGCTGCAGGAGCAGCGGCCGCACGGCGAGCAGGATGGCGGCCCGGCGCTCGTCGGGTGGCAGCGGCGTCGCGCGGCCCGTCGTCGGCTGGAGAGTGGTGTCCACGACGCCGACCGTAAGTGAGTGAGCACTCACTCCGACACTGTGTTCGCTGTGGGCGAACACGCAGAGGGCCGGACCCCTACGAGAGGGTCCGGCCCCGGTGCGTCAGACGGTCGGTGCGTCCTCCGGCGGCGGCTCCGGAGCCCGCGGGGGCACGGCCCCGGCGCCCGGGCGCTGTCCCAGCTCGACCGACGGGTCGAACGGGACACCGCTCAGGGTGCCCGAGCTGGTGGCGTCCGCGGTGGCCGCCGCCGACTCGCGCCGGGCCTCAGCGAGCGCCTGGGCCGGGTCCGTGAGCGTGGCCGGCGGCAGGTCGTCACCCAGGGGCGAGGTCCCGGCGGGACGGCCCGAGTCGCTCGCTCCCCCGTCGCTGCCGGTGAACGCTCCCCCGAAGCCCTTGGCGAACGTGCCCAGCGCGCTGGTCAGCTCGGACGGCAGGAACCACATCTTGTTGGCGGGCGTCGCCGCGATCTTCGGCAGCATCTGCAGGTACTGGTAGGCCAGGAGCTTCGGGTCGGCGTCGCCACGGTGCACGGCGTCGAACACCTGCAGGATGGCCCGCGCCTCGCCCTCGGCCGTGAGGATCGCCGCCTGGGCGCCACCCTCGGCCCGTAGGATCGCGGCCTGCTTCTCGCCCTCGGCCGTGAGGATCTGCGAGGTCTTGAACCCCTCCGCCGTGAGGATGGTGGCGCGACGGTCGCGCTCGGCACGCATCTGCTGCTCCATCGAGCCCTTGATGGAGTCCGGCGGGTCGATCGACTTGAGCTCGACCCGGTTCACGCGCACGCCCCAGCGCCCGGTCGCCTCGTCGAGGACGCCACGCAACTGGCCGTTGATCTGGTCGCGGCTGGTCAGCGTCTGCTCGAGGTCCATGGACCCGACGACGTTGCGCAGCGTGGTGACGGTCAGCTGCTCGATGCCCTGGATGTAGTTGGCGATCTCGTAGACCGCCGACTTCGGCTCGGTCACCTGGAAGTAGATGACCGTGTCGATGCTCACCACGAGGTTGTCGGACGTGATCACCGGTTGCGGCGGGAACGACACCACCTGCTCGCGCAGGTCGACCCCCGCGCGCACGCGGTCGACGAAGGGGATGAGCAGGTGCAGGCCGGCGTCCAGCGTGCGGGAGTAGCGCCCGAGCCGTTCGACGATGATCGCGATGGCCTGCGGGACGATCTTGACCGCCCGCACCAGTGCGATGACGACGAACAACAGCACCAGGCCCAGCACGATGTAGAGGGCGATCTGCCCACCACTCGGGTCGTCCATGGATCCTCCTGGGGTCGTCCGCGGACGAGGTGCCCGCGGGAAGTCTCAGATGCCGGTGGCCTGCTCGACGACGGCCGTGGCACCGTCGATGCGGGACACCCGCACCTCCGTGCCCGGCGGGATCGCTTGGCCGGCCTCGGCGCGCGCGCTCCACACCTCGCCGTTCAGCTTCACGCGTCCACCCTCGACGGTGACGGTCGAGACGACCACCGCGCCGCGCCCGACGAGCGCCGCGGCGTTGGTCTCCACGAGCGGCATCCGCGCCTTGAGGTGGCGCAGCAGCCAGGGACGCAGCGTGGCCAGCAGCAGGACCGCGGTGAGGGCGGCGACGACGAACTGCACAGGCACCGGGGCGCCGATCCAGTAGGCGATCGCGCCGGCGAGCGCTCCCCCGGCGAACATCGCCAGCACGAGGTCGAGCGAGAGCATCTCGAGGATGCCCAGCGCGAGTGCTCCGCCGATCCACCACAGCCAACCCATCGGGGCCACTCCCTGCGTCGTGCACGTTCCGACGGCGGAACCTGCTGTGAACCGATACTAGACGGTTTCTTTGCGAAGCTGTGGGGAAACGCTCAGCCCTCGGAGGAACCGCCGCGCGCCGACCAGCGGCCGCCGGCCTGCTCGACCACCAGGGGCAGCCCGAACGCCCCGGACAGGTTCTGTGCGGTCAGCATGTCCTCGATCGTGCCGGCCGCGAAGGCCTTGCCCGCACGCAGCAGCAGCAGGTGCGTGAAGCCGGGCGGGATCTCCTCGACGTGGTGCGTGACCAGCACGAGTACCGGTGACCTGCGGTCCCCCGCCAGCTCGGCCAGCGCCGCGACGAGCTCCTCGCGGCCGCCCAGGTCGAGCCCCGCTGCCGGCTCGTCCAGCAGCAGCAGCTCGGGGTCGGTCATCAGCGAGCGCGCGATCTGCACGCGCTTGCGCTCCCCCTCGCTGAGGGTGCCGAAGTAGCGGTCGGTGAGGTGCGCGACGCCGAACGCGGCCAGCAGGTCGGCCGCGCGGGACTCGTCGAGCGACTCGTACGACTCCCGCCACCGCCCCGTCACGCCGTACGCGGCGGTGAGCACGACGTCCCGGACGCGCTCGCCGGCGGGGATGCGGTCGGCCAGCGAGGCGCTGGACAGGCCGATCCGCGGTCGCAGCTCGAACACGTCCACACGGCCCAGTCGTGAGCCCAGCAGGTCCGCGGTGCCGCCCGTGGGGTGCATCCGCCCGGAGGCCACCTGCAGCAGGGTCGTCTTGCCGGCACCGTTGCCGCCGAGCACCACCCATCGCTCACCCTCGCGGACCGTCCACGTCACCTCGTCGAGGATCGTCGTCGTCCCCCGTCGGATCGTCACGGCCTGCAGGTCGAGCACGTCGGTCATGGGCATGACCCTAACCGCCGAGCCGCACGTGGGCGGCCCGCGCCGAGCCGGTCGCTGCTCTGCCCTGTCGCGTCTTACCGTGGTCCGGTGGACCTGACCCTCGAGCTCCCCCGCTCGGTCCTGCTCGCCCTGTGGCTGGCGGACGGCAGCGCCGACCGGCCGGCGCTGGTCGGCGCCGTGCAGTCGGACGACGAGCCGCACTCGGTGCAGCGCCGGCCGGCCGCGGACGAGCCGTCGCGCGACGACGTCGGCGACGAGCCGCTGAGCGCGCTGCTCGACGCGTGCGACGGTTCCCCCCGTGACGTCGCCGCGGTGCTGCCCGTTCCCGGCGACCCCGGAGCGACGCCGGCCTCGGTGAGCTCGGCGGCGACCGAGGCCGGTGAGGCGGTGCTGATCAGGACGCCTGCGGAGTGCCTCGTCGCGGTCCCCGTGGTGCAGCGCTTCGGGACCGCCCTCGAGCCGGGGCACCTGGTCACCTGGGAGGTCTCCGACGTGCCCGACTGGCGGCACGCGGTCCATGCCCGGACGGGGTCGCTGCAGGACGCTGAGCGTGAGCTGCGCGAGGGGCTGCTGCAGGCCACCGAGGCGCTCGTCCGGCTCGACATCGCCCGGTGGCGTCCGGACGCCGCGGAGGCCGTCGCCGCCCTGCGCGACCTCGAGCTGCCCGCATGGCGGCTGCCCGACTCGCTCGAGGGGCGGCGGGTGCGGGTGCTGGCCAGCGCCGCCCGGCTGCGCGCGATCGTGGCCCTGGCCACCCAGGACGACGGTGCCGCCGTGAACCTGTGGCAGGCCGACCAGCGGTCCACCGCGCTGCGGGAGGTCGACCGGATGGCGCGCCGGGCGATGGCCGCAGCCGCGACGCGCCTGCTGCCGTAGCCGTCAGGCCAGAGCGGTCCGGTAGACCTCCAGCGTCCGGTCGGCGATCGCCTCCCACGCGAAGTGGTCCTCGACCCGCCGCCGCGACGCCAGCCCCCACTCGGCGGTCCGGGTGGGGTTGCCGACGACGTCGGTGAGCGCCTCCGCCAGGTCGTGGACGAACCGGTCGGGGTCGACCGGCGTGCCGGTGCCGTCCTGCAGCTGGTCGATCGGCACCAGCCGCCCGGTGACGCCGTCGTCGATGACCTCCGGGATGCCGCCGGTGGCGGTGCCGACCACCGGCAGACCCACCGCCATGGCCTCGAGGTTGACGATGCCCAGCGGCTCGTACACGGACGGGCACGCGAACACCGTCCCGTGCATGAGCACGGCGATGAGCTCGTCGCGGGGCAGCATCTGCTCGATCCAGACCACGCCCGACCGCTTGGTGCGCAGCTGCTCCACGAGGCCGGTGACCTCCGCCATGATCTGCGGCGTGTCCGGCGCTCCCGCGCAGAGCACCACCTGGACCTCGGGCGGCAGGAGCTCGGCCGCGCGCAGGAAGTAGGGCAGGCCCTTCTGCCGGGTGATGCGCCCGACGAAGACCACGCTCGGCCGGGAGGTGTCGATCCCCAGCGCGGCCACCGTCTGCGCCGCCCGGGCCACCGCCTCGTCGCCCGTGGGTCGCTGCCACTGGTCGAGGTCGATGCCGTTGTGCACCACCTTCACCAGCGCCGGGTCCACCTTCGGGTACGCCCGCAGGATGTCCTCGCGCATCCCCCCGCTCACCGCGATCACGGCCGCCGCACCCTCGTACGCGGTCTTCTCCGCCCAGCTGGACAGCGCGTAGCCGCCGCCGAGCTGCTCGGCCTTCCACGGGCGCAGCGGCTCGAGGCTGTGCGCACTGACCACGTGCGGCAGCCCGTGCAGCAGGCCCGCGAGGTGGCCGCCGAGGTTGGCGTACCAGGTGTGCGAGTGCACCAGGTCGGACGCGACGCCGTCGTCGCCCACCCGGCCCACGGCGTCGGCCATCTCGAGGTCGATCCCGAACGTCTGCAGGGCGGCGTTCGCCGTGCCCAGCTCGGTGGGCACCGTGTACCCGGTGACGCCCGGGGCGTCCCGCGGTCCGTCGAAGCAGTGGACGCGCACGTCGATCGTGCGCGCGAGCACGCGGGTCAGCCCCGCGACGTGGACCCCGGCCCCGCCGTAGACGTGCGGCGGGTACTCCCGGGTCAGCAGGTCGACTCGCACGAGCACCATCCCCCTCGCCACCGGCGCACACGACCGGCTCCGCCCGACACGCTAGCGCGTGAGCGGCGTCACGCCTCGCTCGGACCGCGCCGGGGGCCTAGGGTCGTAGCCATGGCAGCGCCGCGCGTCCTCGCTATCGTCCTCGCAGGTGGGGAGGGCAAACGACTGATGCCCCTCACCGCTCATCGCGCCAAACCGGCGGTGCCCTTCGGCGGCCTGTACCGGCTCATCGACTTCGCCCTGTCGAACGTCATCAACTCGCGGTACCTGCACGTCATCGTGCTGACCCAGTACAAGTCCCACAGCCTGGACCGGCACGTGTCCAAGACGTGGCGGATGTCCTCGCTGCTGGGCAACTACGTGGCGGCCGTCCCGGCGCAGCAGCGCGTCGGCAAGCACTGGTACCTGGGCAGCGCCGACGCCATCTACCAGTGCCTCAACATCATCGAGGACGAGCGTCCGGACATCGTCGTGGGGGGGGGGGGCCCCCCCCCCCAACCACAACGAAAAGAACACAAGGTGGGACGCCCCCAACAAAAACCGGCGGGCGGGGAGCGCCGCCCCACACCC
>NZ_CAURTV010000074.1:0-17361 GCF_963527515.1 uncultured Cellulomonas sp.
AGAATCCTTCGGCCTGTTCGGCTCGCAACAATCGCCCTTATCGCACCCACCCCCCTCCCCCCCAATCCCCCCCCTTACTGGCCATTACCCGCGTGTACCACCAGAAAGATTTCTTGCGCGGGCGGGGGCGGGGGCCGGTGCCGGGGCTGCCGCGGCGGGCTCCGGCTCGGGGGTGGGCTCCGGGGCCTTCTCCTCGGCCGGAGCGGGGGCCTTCTCCTCGGCGGGCGCGGCGGCGGGCGCGGCGGCGGAAGGAGCTGCCGCGCCGGAGCCGATGACGGCGAGCACCGCACCGACCTCGACCGTCTCGTCCTCCTGGACCAGGATCTGCTGCAGCGTCCCGGCGAACGGCGACGGGATCTCGGTGTCCACCTTGTCGGTGGAGATCTCGAGCAGGGGCTCGTCGACCGCGACCTCGTCGCCCACGGCCTTGAGCCAGCGGGTGACGGTGCCCTCGGTGACGGACTCGCCGAGTGCGGGCAGCGTGACGTTCTCCCCGGTGCCGGAACCGGCGTCGCCGGAACCGGCGGCGGCCTCGTCGGCGGCGGGCGCGGGCGCCGCCTCCTCGTGCTCCTCGACCGGCTGCTGCGCGGGGGCGGCCTCGGCGGCGGACTCCTCGGCGGGAGCCTGCTCGGCGGGAGCCTCCTGCTGAGGCTCCTGCTCCGCGGCCGGCTGCTCCGCGGGGGCGGCATCCTGCGAGGACGCCCCCTGCCCGGAGCCGATGACGGCCAGCGTGGCACCGACCTCGACGGTCTCGTCCTCCTGGACCAGGATCTGCTCGAGCACGCCGGCGAACGGCGAGGGGATCTCGGTGTCGACCTTGTCGGTGGAGATCTCGAGCAGCGGCTCGTCGACCTCCACCGTGTCGCCCACGTTCTTCAGCCAGCGGGTGACGGTCCCCTCGGTGACGGACTCACCGAGTGCGGGCAGCTGCACGTTGTCGGACATGACCGCTCTGTCTCCTTCGATCCGTAGGTCAGTTGTGGGCGTGCAGCGGCTTGCCGGCGAGCGCGAGGTGCGCCTCCCCGAGGGCCTCGTTCTGCGTCGGGTGGGCGTGCACGAGGGAGGCGACGTCCTCGGGGTAGGCCTCCCAGTTCACGATGAGCTGACCCTCGCCGATGAGCTCGCCGACGCGCGCGCCGATCATGTGGACGCCCACGACCGGACCGTCCTTCTGGCGGACGAGCTTGATGAAGCCCTGCGTGCCCAGGATCTGGCTCTTGCCGTTGCCGCCCAGGTTGTACTCGAGCGTCTCGACGGCGTCCGCACCGTGAACCTCCTTGGCGCGCGCCTCCGTGAGACCCACCGAGGCGACCTCGGGGTCGGAGTACGTCACGCGCGGGATGCCCGACTCGACGATGGCGGCGGGCTTGAGCCCGGCGATCTCCTCGGCGACGAAGATGCCCTGCGCGAACCCGCGGTGCGCCAGCTGCAGCCCGGGGACGATGTCGCCGACCGCGTAGATGTTGCCGACGCCGGTGTGCAGGCGCTCGTCGGTGATGACGAACCCGCGGTCGAGAGTGAGGCCCTGCTCCTCGAGGCCGACGCCGGAGGTGCGCGGACCGCGGCCGACGGCGACCAGCAGGAGATCGGCGTCGAACGTCTTGCCGTCCTCGAGCGAGACGTGCACGCCGTTGTCGTCCTGCGTCACGCCGGAGAACCGGACGCCCAGGTTGAAGTTGATGCCGCGCTTGCGGTATGCGCGCTCGAACGCCTTGGACAGCGCCTCGTCCTCGTTGGGGACCAGGTGGGGGAGCGCCTCGATGATCGTGACGTCCGCGCCGAAGGACTTCCAGACGCTCGCGAACTCCGAGCCGATGACGCCGCCGCCGAGGATGATCGCGGACGTGGGCACCCAGTCGAGCTGCAGGGCCTGGTCCGAGGTGATGACGCGGCCGCCGATCTCCAGACCGGGCAGCGAGCGCGCGTACGAGCCGGTGGCGATGATGACGTGCCCGCCGGTGATCCGCTGGCCGTTCACCTCGACGGTGTCCGGGCCCACGAGCTTGCCGAAGCCCTCGAAGACCGTGATCTTGCGGGACTTGATGAGTCCCTGCAGGCCCTTGTAGAGGCGGCCGATGACGGTGGACTTGTACTCGTTCACCCCGGCCATGTCGATCCGGTCCAGCGTGGAGTGCACGCCGAAGTGGGCACCGTCGCGGGCGTTGTCCGCCAGCTCGGCGGCGTGCAGGAGCGCCTTGGTGGGGATGCAGCCGTAGTGGAGGCAGGTGCCGCCCACCTTGTCCGCCTCGACCAGGGCGACGGACTTCCCCAGCTGTGCGGCGCGCAGTGCAGCGGCGTACCCGCCACTGCCTCCGCCCAGGACGACGATGTCGAAAGCGGTGCCGTTCGTGTCGGCCACGTGCAGACTCCTCATACGCAGACTTGGTGGTCTCGAGCTCGCCGACCATCCTGTCATCCCCGCAGGCAAGGAACGACCTGGACGGCGCGCACGACCATGTGACCCTGAGAACAATCGTCCCATGACTGCTGTTCCGCCGGGCGTGGCACGCGCCCCGCGGACCGACAGGCTCGCAGGTTACTCTCGTGCGCCATGGGCCTGTTCTCGCGCCGCAAGCCGGCCGCCAACGACGCGCCGACCGACCGCGACGCGCGCGCGGCCACGCTCGCGCACCTGCGCGACTTCGTCACCACCCGCGTCGGGGTCGAGGCCTACGTGGAGCCGCGGACCCAGGACACCCCGACGACGATGATGCTCGTCGCCACGGACGGTGAGTGGACCCGGCGCCGCGTGCCGGACCCGAAGACCGCCTGGCAGCTGGCCCGGGACCTCGGCATCCCCGTGTACGACGTGCAGCGGACCGGGTACCCGCAGCGCATGCGCGACTGGAACTCGCGGCAGCGGTTGGCGCACAAGCGCAAGCACGCCTAGGCAGCGGGCGCGCGGCCCTCCAGCAGCGCCAGCAGCGTCCGCACCCCGACCCCGGTCCCGCCCACGGGGGTGTAGCCGTGCGCGGACCGCTCGTTGTAGGCCGGCCCCGCGATGTCGAGGTGCGCCCACGGCGTCGTGCCGACGAACTCCTGCAGGAAGATCCCGGCAGTGAGCATGCCGCCGAAGCGGTCGCTGATGTTCGCGATGTCCGCCACCTTGGACTTCAGTCCGGCGCGCAGGTCCGCGGGCAGCGGCATCGGCCAGAACTGCTCGCCACTGGCGTCGGCGGCCGCGACGACCTCGCCGCGGACGTCGTCGGTGCCCATCACGGCGGACACCCGGTTGCCGAGCGCGATCAGCTGCGCACCGGTCAGGGTCGCGATGTCGATGACGACGTCGGGCTTCTCCTCCACGGCGGCGACGAGGCCGTCGGCCATGACGAGGCGGCCCTCGGCGTCGGTGTTGAGCACCTCGACGGTCTTGCCGCCGCGGATGGTCAGGACGTCGGACGGCCGCTGGGCGGTGCCCGACGGCATGTTCTCGGCCAGGCAGAGCCAGCCGGTGACGGCGACGGGGAGCTCGAGACGAGCGGCCGCGATGACGGTGTGCAGGACGGCGGCGGCGCCGGCCATGTCCGACTTCATGGCCTCCATGCCCGCCGCGGGCTTGATCGAGATGCCGCCGGAGTCGAACGTGATGCCCTTGCCGACGAGCGCGACCTTGGTCTTGGGGCGCGACGGCGAGTACGCCACCTTGACCAGCCGGGGCCCGCGGACGGATCCCTGACCGACGCCGACGAGGCCGCCGTACCCGCCCGCGACGAGCGCCTTGTCGTCCAGCACGGTGATCTTCAGGCCCTTGGCGCCGGACTCCTTGGCTGCCGTCCGGGCGGCCTCGGCGAACGCGGCGGGGTACAGGTCGTTCGGCGCGGCGTTGACCAGGTCGCGGGTGCCGTGCACGGCGGCCGCGACGACCTCGGCGCGGGCGACGGCCGCGGTGGTGGCGCGGTCGCCCGGGTGTGCGGTGACGATCTGGATCGTCGCGACCGGTGCGTGCTTGGCGGCGTCGGCGGCGCGGTAGCGGGTGTAGGAGTACGCGCCGAGCAGGGCACCCTCGGCGACGGCGGCCACGCTGGTGACGTCGTCGGACGGCAGGGCCAGGCCGACGCTGGCGGTGCCGGCGAGCTCCCGCGTCGCCGCACCGGCCGCCCGGCGCAGGGTCTCGGGCGTCAGCCTGTCGGCGGGGCCGACCCCGGTGAGCACGAGGATCGTCGCCGTCAGGCCGGTACCCGGCAGGCGCCGCACCTCGTCGACCGCACCCGTGATCCCGAGCGCGGCGGCGTCGGCCAGCTGGGCGCGCAGCTCGGCGGGGAGCCGCTCGGGCCGCAGGACGACGGGGGCGCCGTCCTGCTGGGCGACCGCGACGACCAGGGCGTCGACGGCGAGGCGGGCAGGGTCCTGGGAGGTCAGCGAGACGGTCACGGCTCGATGATAGGTCCGGTGCACCGGCCTCCCGCGCGACGCCGGTACGGTGGGGCACCGTGATCGTCCCCCTCGCGCTGCTCGTCGTCGCCCTGTGCCTGGCGCTCGGTGGATGGGCCCTGTGGTTCGTCGTCAGGGATCGCGCGGTGGTGCTGCGCCAGCTGTGGGGCGGCGCGGTGATCGAGGGGGTGCTCGTCCTGCAGGCCGCCGTCGCCGGGGTGCTCGCCGCGAGCGGGTCGCCCGACGTGGACGCCGTGCTGCTGTGGGGCTACGTGCTGACGCAAGCGCTCGTCCTGCCCATCGCCGCCGCCTGGGCGTTCGCCGAGCGCACGCGGTGGAGCTCGGTGGTGCTGCTCGTCGCCGCGCTGACCGTGGCGTTCCTCGAGTACCGGCTGCTGCAGATCTGGGGGACCGTGTGACCGACCGACGGACGGGTACAGGCCCGGGCCGCCTGCTCGTGGCGGTGTACGGCGTGCTCGCGCTCGCCGCGACGGCCCGAGGCATCTACCAGGTGGCCACCAAGCTCGGCGAGGCGCCCGTCGCGTACCTGCTCTCGCTCGGAGCCGGCCTGGTGTACGTCGTCGCGACGGTCGCGCTGGCCACCGACCGGCGGCGGCTCGCCTGGTGGGCGGTCTCGGTGGAGATGCTCGGTGTGCTCGTCGTCGGGGTGCTCTCGCTGGTGGACGTCGGCGACTTCCCCGACGAGACCGTGTGGTCGGCGTTCGGGCAGGGGTACGGCTACGTCCCTCTGGTGCTGCCCTTCCTGGGCCTGCTGTGGCTGTGGCGCACCGGCCGGTCCGCCGACGTGCCGCCCGCGCCGGACGACCTAGGGTGATTCCCGTGTACCGCCTGCTGTTCGACCTCGTCTTCCGGCGCATGGACCCCGAGCGCGCCCACGAGGTGGCCTTTCGCCTGATCCGGCTCGTCGCGCAGGTGCCCCTGCTGCGCGACGTGGTCCGCCGGGTGTTCCGCTCCTCGCCGGAGGGCTCCGTCCAGGTGTGGGGCCGGCGGTTCCCCTCCCGGTTCGGCGTCGCCGCCGGGTTCGACAAGGACGCGCTCGGCGTGGCCGGCCTGACCATGCTCGGCTTCGGCTTCGTCGAGGTCGGGACCGTCACCGCGCACGGACAGCCGGGCAACGAGCCGCCGCGGCTGTGGCGGGTGCTGGACCAGCGCGCGCTGCGCAACCGGATGGGCTTCAACAACGAGGGCTCGGCGGCGGTGGCGGAGCGCCTGCGGCACCTGCGCGCGACGCCCGCGGGTCGGCGGCTCGTCGTCGGGGTGAACATCGGCAAGACCAAGGCGACCCCGGCCGAGCACGCGGCGGTGGACTACGCGACCAGCGCGGGTCGGCTCGCCCCGTATGCGGACTACCTCGTGGTGAACGTCTCCTCGCCGAACACCCCGGGGCTGCGCGACCTGCAGTCCGTCGAGGCCCTGCGCCCGATCCTCGAGGCCGCCCGCGTGGCTGCGGACGAGGCGACGGCCGCCGCGGCGCTGCCCCCGGTCCCGCTGCTGGTCAAGATCGCGCCGGACCTGTCCGACGAGGACGTCGACGCGGTCGCCGAGCTGGCCGCCGAGCTGGGGCTGGACGGGATCGTCGCGGTGAACACGACCATCGGTCACGACCTCGGGCCCGGGGGGCTGTCGGGGCCGCCCCTGCTCGCCCGCGGGCTCGACGTCGTGGCGCGGCTGCGCAGCCGCCTCGGGCCGGACGCCGTCATCATCGGCGTCGGCGGGATCACGACGCCGGCCGACGCCCGCGAGTACGTCGCCGTCGGTGCGACGCTGGTGCAGGGCTATACCGGCCTCATCTACGAGGGCCCTGCCTACGCCTCGCGCATCTCCCGTGCGCTCGCGGCCGACCAGGCGCTGCGCGGGCCCGTTCGGCGCAAGGCGGTCGCGTGATGGTGCTGCGGCCGCAGTGGGAGTGGCGCTTCGGCGGACCGAACGGGGTGCTCGACCGTCCCGTCAGCCCCGTGTTCACCACCCAGTACGACGCGGAGCAGTGGCTCGGCGAGCACTGGCGGACCCTGGCTGCGCAGGGCGTGCAGGCGGTGACCCTCCTGCACGAGGGCGCCCAGGCCACCCCGACGCTGATGCTGCCGCTGACCTGACGGTCACACCATGGCGTGGACCCGGTCGGGTCCGGCGACGGGCTCGGTGACCCCCAGGTCCGCCCAGGCGTCGGCCAGGCCGGCCACCGCGCGGCGCAGGTCCGGCGCGGACGCGCTGAACGGGAGACGCAGGTGGCGCTCGAAGCTGCCGTCGACGCCGAATGCGGTGCCCGGCACCACCCGCACCCCGTGCCGCACGGAGATCGCGGCCAGCGCGCTGGACACCGGCGCCCCGAGGTCGGCCCACAGCGACAGCCCCCCGGCGGGCACGTCGAACCTCCACGACGGCAGGCGGTCCACGAGCAGCCCGACGAGCAGGTCGCGGCGGTCCCGCAGCGCCGCGCGACGCGCCGCGAGCAGCTCGTCGGAGCGCGCGAGGAGCTCGGCGACGACCAGCTGCTCGAGGACGGCGGTGCCGATGTCCACGTGCGAGCGGGTGGCTGCCAGGCGCGCGACGAGGTCGGGGTGCGCCCGGACCCAGCCCACGCGCAGGCCACCCCAGAAGCTCTTGGAGGCGGAGCCGATCGAGACGACGTACGCGGAGGCGGAGCCGTCGCCGGCGAAGGAGGCCGGCGCGGGCCCGTCCATGGTGAGCTCGGTGAGCACCTCGTCGCCGACGACGGCCGTGCGGTAGCGCCGCGCGAGGGCGCGCACCCGTGACAGGTCCTCGTCGCTGAGGCTGGTGCCGGTCGGGTTGCGGTGCGCGGGGATCAGGTAGACGAGCCGTGGCGCCACCTGCCGCAGGGTGGACTCGAGCAGGTCGATGTCCAGTCCGCCGTCCCCGGCAGGTACGGGGACCGGCCGGGCGCCCACGGCCCTGACGACGTCGATGGCGTGCGGGTAGGTGGGGTGCTCGACGACCACCCGGTCGCCCGGGCCGGCGTGGGCGGCGACGAGGAGCGCGATGGCCTGCTGCCCGCCGGTGGTGACGAGCACCTGGTCGGGCGTGGTCGGGGTGCCGCGCAGGGTGTACCAGCGGGCGATCGCCACGCGCAGGACCTCGAGACCGAGCGGCGCGTACCCGGTGCCCGTGAGGTACCGGGGGAGGGCGTCGAGCGCCGCCAGGTACGCACCGTGCAGCGACGACGGTGCCGAGGGCGCCGCCATCGCCAGGTCGACGATGCCCGGCTTTTCGCCGCCGGACTCCGCCAGGGACGCTCGCGCGCCCGGGCCGGACGGCAGGGTGGTGACCGTGCCGGACCCGCGGCGGCTCGCCAGGTAGCCCTCGTCGCGCAGCAGCCCGTAGGTGGCGGTCGTCGTCGTGCGTGAGACCCCGGTGGCATCGGCCAGCTCCCGCTCGCTGGGGAGCCGGGTGCTCAGCGGCACCGAGCCCGACAGGATGCCCGCGCGCAGGGCGTCGGCCAGCGCGACATAGGCCGGTCCGGGGCGCTGCCACGCTCCGAGGACGGTGGCGAGGCGGTGCCCGCCGATGCGGCGGTCGACGGGAAGCTCGGAGGGCATGAGGCCACTATGGCAGAAGTGGCTATTCCAGGAAAGGCCAGTTACCGCACAGGCTTGCCGACCATGAGCATGTGGATATCTCTCGTGACGTTCCTGTCGCTTCTCGGCGCGCTGACCGTGTGCCTGGCCCTCGTCGTCCGGCGGGACGGTCTAGGGCACCGCCCGCCGCCCGCGTCGCGCCGCGACTGGTTCGAGCAGCGCCCGTGAGCGCGGCCGGAGTGCGCACGTATGCTCGCGCGGTGCCGACCCGGATGCGCCCCGCCGCCCGCCCGTGGCGCCGGTCGGTGCAGCTGCTGGTGGGCCTGGTCCTGTACGCCGCCTCGATCGCGATGCTCGTCGACGCCGGCCTGGGCAGCATGCCGTGGGACGTCCTGACCCAGGGGGTCGTCCGGCGCACGGACCTCTCGTTCGGCACCGTCACGCTGCTCGTCGGCCTCGTGGTGCTCGCGTGCTGGATCCCGCTGCGCCAGCGCCCGGGCGTCGGGACCGTGGCCAACGTGATCGTGATCAGCGCCCTGGTGGACCCGTTCCTCACCGTGCTCGCCGGCCTGCCCGGGTCGCTCGGCGTGCGCATCACCCTGGCTGCCGCGGGCATCGTCCTCAACGGGCTGGCCACCGGCCTCTACGTCGGAGCGCGCCTGGGTCCCGGTCCGCGCGACGGCCTCATGACCGGGCTGGTCCGCCGGACCGGACGCTCGGTGCGGCTGGTCCGCACCTCGATCGAGGTGGCCGTCGTCGCCGTCGGCTGGCTGCTGGGCGGCACGGTCGGGTGGGCGACCCTGGCCTATGCCCTGGCGATCGGTCCGCTGGTGCACCTGTTCCTCGCGTGGCTCACGGTGGCCGAGGTCGAGGATCCCGTCACCGTGTGAGCCGGAGCCGGCCCCGGGCGACCCGGGGCCGGCTCGTGCGGTCAGCGCGCGCCCGGCGCGTTCTTCGCGGTCTCGGCGGGGTCGGAGACGACGGAGTCACCCAGGACGGCGTCGATGCGTGCCATGAGCTCGCCCGGGATGGTCACCCCGGACGCCTTGACGTTCTCGGTGACCTGCTCCGGCCGCGAGGCGCCGATGATCGCCGCGGCGACGTTCTGGTTCTGCAGCACCCACGCCACGGCCAGCTGGGCCATCGACAGGCCGAGCTCGTCGGCGACGGGCGTGAGGTCCTGCACGCGCTGCAGCACGTCCGGCCGCTCCAGGAAGCGCCCGATCATCCGGGCCCCACCCTTGTCGTCCGTGGCGCGCGAGCCGACGGGCGGCTCCTGACCCGGCTTGTACTTGCCGGTGAGCACGCCCTGGGCCACCGGCGACCAGACGATCTGCGAGACGCCGAGCTCCTCCGAGGTCGGGACGACCTCGCCCTCGATGACCCGCCACAGGGCGGAGTACTGCGGCTGGTTGGAGATGAGCTGGATGCCGAGGTCCTGGGCCAGCGCGTGCCCCGCGCGGATCTGCGGCGCGGTCCACTCCGAGACGCCGATGTACAGGGCCTTGCCGGCGCGCACGACGTCGGCGAACGCCTGCATCGTCTCCTCGAGGGGAGTCGACTGGTCGTAGCGGTGCGCCTGGTACAGGTCGACGTAGTCGGTCTGCAGGCGCTGCAGGGAGCCGTCGATCGACTCGAGGATGTGCTTGCGCGACAGGCCGCTGTCGTTGGCGCCGCCCGGTCCGGTGGGCCAGTAGACCTTGGTGAAGATCTCGGTGCTGGCACGCCGTTGGCCCTTGAGGGCGTCCCCAAGGACCGACTCCGCTCGCGTGTTGGCGTAGACGTCCGCTGTGTCAAACGAGGTGATGCCTGCGTCGAGCGCTGCACGCACGCACGCCTTGGCTGCGTCGTTCTCAACCTGTGAACCGTGCGTGAGCCAGTTGCCGTAAGTGATCTCGGAGATCTTGAGACCACTTCTTCCAAGGTATCGATACTCCATGGGAGCAACTGTAGGCGGTCTCAGACGGGTGGACTGCGCTCAAGTCTATTGACCCGACGATTGCGTCGGGTCACGATGTTAGGGTCAATTCTCACTCTGAGAAGGTGGAGCGAATCGTGCCCGAGGACCTTCCTTATCTTCCGGCTGTTGGAAATATTCCGGCGATCCTAGACAAGATTCGGACCGCTGGGACACCTCCAAAGTTCACGCTGGAGTTTCTCTCGAAGACGCTCGGATTCACGGCGTCGCAAGACCGCGGCATGCCGAAGATATTCAAGAAGCTCGGCTTCCTGACGGGAGATGGAACGCCGACCCAGCGGTACAACGACTTCAAGTCGACCTCCACCGGGGGTCGAGCGCTTGCGATTGGTCTACGAGAGGGATGGTCTCCCATATTCCTGGCGGACCAGCAGGCGTACAATAAGACCGCTGGCGAACTGACTGACATTTTCAAGAGCGTAACCGGCGAAGGCGAGGCCAAGGCGAAGAAGATGGCCAGCACCTTCAAGGCCTTGGCGGGAAAGGCTGAGTGGAGCGACGCAAAGCCAGCGGACGAAGGCGGTGGCGGCGGCAATGGTGGTGGCGAAGAGGTTCTAAACGACTCCGATAAGCGCGACCGGCCAGGCGGACTGAGCCTTCATAGTGATGTGCACATTCACCTTCCTCCGACATCGGACGTATCTGTGTACCGGGCGATCTTCCAAGCTCTGCGTGAGGAGCTGATGTGACCGCGAACCCCGCACTCGTCCGCGACTGGCTCTTCAAGGGCATGTCTGCCGAAGCACGGCTCGACGAACTGGAGTCAGAGGGAGTGGCGGTCCGAGCGGCGACGGACCCGGGTGCGCTGCAGCGTGTTATGTCCCTGGAGGAGTTCTCGCCCGAAATTCGTCGCTCCGCGATGAGTGCGCTCCCGGCGTACCTCGCGTTCTTCTGTCTCGAGAACGCGGTGCGCGAACTAGTAGAGGAGAGGCTCCGCGAGTCCATAGGCAGTTCGTGGTGGGAAGACTGCGTTAGCGCCAAGATTCAAGGCAAGGTCACTGAGCGGCGCGAGAAGGAAGGGGTCAATCGCTGGCACGTTAGGCGCGGTGCACAAGAGATCTACTATACGGACTTTGGCGACTTGGTCGCCATCATTCGCAACAACTGGGACAAGTTCGAAGACTTGTTCCCGGATCAGAATTGGCTGATCAATCGGCTCAACGAGCTTGAGGCGTCGAGGAACGTGATTGCGCATAGCAACAAGCTCGACCAGCGTGAGATGGACCGGATATCCATGTATGTCCAGGATTGGCTGCGCCAGGTCGGGTGATCCGGTCGCCGGGCTCGACATCCGTTGGCCAGGTCTCAGACCTTGGTGAAGATCTCGAGCGACTGGCGGCGCTCGCCCTGCAGGGCCTCGCCGAGGACGCTCTCGGCCTTGGTGTTGGCGTAGACGTCCGCGGTGTCGAAGCTGGTGATCCCGGCGTCGAGCGCGGCGCGCACGCAGGCCTTCGCGGTGTCGTTCTCCACCTGCGAGCCGTGCGTGAGCCAGTTGCCGTAGGTGATCTCGGTGATCTTCAGGCCGGAGCGGCCCAGGTAGCGGTAGGAAACCATGCCCGCCACCCTACGGCGGCGTCAGACGGGTCGCTGCCCGTGCTTGACCTGCGGCTTCGGCAGCCGGGACGGGCGGATCTGGAACGCGCGCAGGACCGCGTACATGGTCGCGCCGCGCGGGATCTGCTCGATCCCGAACTTGGCGACGAGGCGCTTCTTCAGGCCGCGCCAGAGAAGCCATCCGTCGATCACGGCGGCGATGATGAAGACGTACAGCGCCAGGATGGCGAAGACGGCGTACCCGGTCTGGGCCAGCGCGAACTGGATGACGAGGAAGACCGCCGCGACCGGCAGGAAGAACTCGCCGAGGTTCCAGCGGGCGTCGACCGAGTCGCGGATGAAGCGGCGCACGGGACCGCGGTCCTTGGCGGGCATGTGGCGCTCGTCACCGGTCTGCATCGCGCGGTACTCGACGTCGCGCTGCGCCTTGGCCTGCTGGCGGCCGGCCTTCTTGGTGGTCGGCGCCACGAGCGGGCGCTTGTTCGCGGCCTCGGCCGTCTTGCGCTTGGGTGTCGGGCGGCCCTTGCCCGCGTCGGTGGGCGGGGTGCTCTCCGTCAGGGCGGGAGTCACGGGCTGGGGGTCGTTGCTGCGTCCGAACACCCCGCCAGGGTAGTCGAGTAGCGTGCTGGTCCGTGACCGACGCAGCCCTCCCCACATCCCTCGTCCCCACCGACCGCACGGACGTCCTGCGGCAGCGCACCGCCGCGGCCTTCGGAGCCCTGCGGGCCGACCTCGAGGCGCTGGTCCGGATCCCGAGCGTGTCCAACGCCGAGTTCGACCAGGCCCACGTCGCCGCCAGCGCGGACGCCGCCGCCGCACTGCTGCGCGGCGCGGGGCTGGACGACGTCCGGGTCCTGTCGGTGCCGTCGGGAGCTCCGGCCGTCGTCGGCCGTCGGCCCGCCCCTGCCGGTGCGCCCACGGTCCTGCTGTACGCGCACCACGACGTCCAGCCGCCTGGCGACGACGCCGACTGGACGAGCCCACCGTTCGAGCCGACCGAGCGCGACGGACGCCTCTACGGCCGCGGTGCTGCGGACGACAAGGCGGGCGTCATCGCCCACGTCGGGGCGCTGCGGGTGCTGGGCGACGAGCTGGGGGTGGGGGTCACCGTCTTCCTCGAGGGCGAGGAGGAGATCGGCTCCCCGACCTTCATCGACTTCCTGCGCACGCACCGCGACCTGCTGGAGGCCGACGTCATCGTCGTGGCCGACTCGACCAACTGGGCGGTCGGCGTGCCTGGGCTGACCACGTCCCTGCGCGGGCTGGTGGACTGCGTGGTCGAGGTCGCCGTCCTGGAGCACGCCGTGCACTCGGGCATGTACGGCGGGGCGGTCCTCGACGCACCGACGCTGCTGGCGCGGCTGATCAGCACGCTGCACGACGACGAGGGCACCGTCGCGGTCGACGGCCTCGTGAGCGCGCCGGACCCGTCGGTGGACTACGACGAGGCCGCCTTCCGTGCCGACGCGAGCGTGCTCGACGGTGTCCGCCTCGCAGGCACGGGACCGATCACTGCCCGCCTGTGGACCCGCCCGGCGATCGGGGTCATCGGGTTCGACGCCCCCCGTGTCGCGAGCGCCTCGAACACGATCACCCCGCGTGCGTCGGCCAAGCTCTCCGTCCGGCTCGCGCCGGGTCAGGACCCGGACGCCGCGATGGACGCGCTGCGCTCGCACCTGGTGGGCCACGCGCCGTTCGGTGCGCGGGTCACGGTGACGGACGGCGAGAAGGGCAAGCCGTTCCAGGCGCCGACCGACTCGCCGGCGATGCAGGCCGCGCGGTGGGCGTTCGCGCAGTCGTGGGGGACCGAGCCGGTGGACATCGGCGTCGGCGGCTCCATCCCGTTCATCGCCGACCTGCTGGAGGTGTACCCCGACGCCGCGATCCTGGTCACCGGCGTGGAGGACCCGGACAGCCGCGCGCACGGCGCCGACGAGTCGGTGCACCTCGGCGAGCTGGAGCGGGTCGTGCTGGCCGAGGCGCTGCTGCTCGAGCGGCTCGCTACCCGCTGAGGTCGCGCGCCAGCTCGCGGGCCTGCTCCAGCACGACGGCCACGTCGGGCCCGTCCTCCACGGGGATCGTCTCCAGGCGGGCCAGCGTGGCCCGGGCGTCGTCCGGTGCACCGACGCGGACCTGCAGCTCGGCCAGCAGGGCGAGGGCGGCGAGACGGTCGCGGGACGGGGTGTCGGCGGGCGCCCGGCGTTCGGCGCCGGCGAGCATCTTGAGCGCCTGCGCCGTGTCGCCGCGCGAGTCGGCCTGCACCACGGCGTTCTCCACGGCCCGGCTGAGCGTGCTGGTCGGTTCCTGGGCCTCGGTGACGCGGTCCGGGAACACGCGGATCCAGTTCCCGTTGGGGTCGACCACGGAGAACCCGCTGGCACCGTCGGCGTTGGCCCGCCTGCGTGGCCGGGTCATGCGGGGGAGGCCGGTGAGGGGGACGCGGCCGTAGCGTGCACGCAACCCTGCCGCCCACGCGGCCCAGAGCGCCTCGGTGTCGTCCACCACGATCAGGCACGTCGAGTGCGACTGCTCGGGGTCCCAGTCCGGCATGCCGTACACGTGCAGGTCGATGTCCTCGCGACGCAGCGCGGCGTACGAGTACGGCCGCTCCTGGCGGGCCATGACCTCGAAGCCCAGGGCCCGGTAGAAGTCGACGGTCTCGTCGAGCGGACCGCAGGGGAGCATGGGGACGGCGCGTGCCATCCCCCCAGTCAACCAGCGAGCTCGTCCCGGTGTGCGACCCCCACGGCCTCGGCCCAGGCCTGCACGTGCGCGGGCAGCTCGGGAGACGGACCCTCGTGGGTACCCAGCAGGTCGACCACGTCGGGCGCCGGCACGCGGCCTCCGTCGCGGGACAGGAACCGTCCGGCGATGACCCCTCGCGCCACGTGCTCGTCGCCGCGCGTGAACGTCTGCTCGAGGAAGACGCACCGCGGGTCCCAGCCGAGCACGCGGGTCGAGATCTCGAAGCGCTGGCCGAGCAGCAGGGAGCGGCGGTAGGACACGGTCGACGAGGCCACGACGGGGTACCAGCCCCGCTCGTGCAGCAGCGGGAACGCACCGAGGTCTGCGAGGAAGTTGCTGCGGGCCACGTCCATCATCTGCAAGTACACGCCGTTGTTCACGTGGCGGTAGAAGTCGAGGTCGCCCAGGTGCACCCGCATCCGCGTGACGGACGGGTCGAGCAGCCCCTGGTCCGGGACGGCACGTCGGGGGCGGGTCGTGGCCAGCGCGAGCTGGATCATCCGGGTCACCGGGTGATGTTACCTGCGGGTAGGTTCGACGGAGATCAGACGGGCGGCTCGGGGTCGTACTGGATCTCCCGGCGCACGGCACGCGCCATGTCCACCGACTCGAGGCGGGCGACGAGGTGCAGCGCCATGTCGATACCGGCGGACACGCCGGCGGAGGTGACCACGTCGCCGTCGTCGACGAACCGCGCCTCGGTGTCGGCCAGCACCGTCGGGTCGAGCACCGCGAGCTCGTCGAAGGCGTTCCAGTGCGTCGTCGCCGGACGGCCCGACAGCAGCCCGGCTGCCGCGTAGACGAGCGCACCGGTGCAGACGCTGGTCATCAGCGCCGTCGTCGCACGCGTGCGGCGCACCCACTCCAGGTGCTCCGGCTCGCGCAGCAGGGAACGGGTGCCGGCACCGCCGGGGTAGACGAGCACGTGCAGCTGCCCGAGCTGGGCCAGGCCGAGGTCCGGCACGAGCCGCAGGCCCTTGGCGCAGCGGACCCCGTTCCCGTCCAGCGAGAACGTCACCACCTCCGGCCGCAGCTCGGACATGGCGGCCCAGGCCGTGAGGACCTCGTACGGGCCGACGACGTCCAGCTCCTCGGCGTCGTCGAACACGAAGATGCCCACCCGCAGGTGGTGGCCGGTCGGCATCCTCAGTAGCCCGGCAGGGCGAGCATCTGGTCGAGCGCGACCCGGGCCCAGTGGGCGTCGTCGGCGTCCACGACGATCCGGTTGACGTTCCGCCCGGCCACCAGCGACTCCATCGCCCACACCAGGTGCGGCAGGTCGATGCGGTTCATGGTCGAGCAGAAGCACACCGTCGAGTCGAGGTAGTGGATGTTCTTGTCCGGGTGCGCGGCGGCGAGCCGGCGCACCAGGTTGAGCTCGGTGCCCACCGCCCAGGAGCTGCCCGGCGCGGCGGCGTCGAGCGCCTTGACGATGTACTCGGTCGAGCCCACCAGGTCGGCCGCCAGGACGACCTCGTGCTGGCACTCCGGGTGCACGATCACGGTGACGTCCGGGACCGCCGCCCGCATGTCGGTGACGTTCCGGACCGAGAACCTGCCGTGCACCGAGCAGTGGCCGCGCCACAGGATCATGCGGGCATCGCGCAGCTGCTGGGTGGTCAGGCCGCCGCCGGGCTTGCGCGGGTCGAATACCACGCAGTCGTCGAGCGAGAGGCCGAGCTGCTGCACCGCGGTGTTGCGGCCGAGATGCTGGTCGGGCATGAACAGCACCTTGCCGGTGCCGCCCACGCCGCCGACCTTGTCGAACGCCCAGCGCAGCGCGACGTGCGCGTTGGACGACGTGCAGATGGTCCCGCCGTGCCGACCGGTGAACGCCTTGATCGACGCCGCGGAGTTCATGTAGGTCACGGGCACGGTGGACTCGGCGATCCCGGCGTCGACCAGCACGTCCCACGCGTCCTCGACCTGGTCGATGGCGGCCATGTCCGCCATGGAGCAGCCGGCGGCGAGGTCGGGGAGGATGACCTGCTGGTGGTCGGACGTGAGGATGTCCGCCGACTCGGCCATGAAGTGCACGCCGCAGAAGATGATGAACTCGGCCTCGGGCCGGGCGGCGGCCTCGCGCGCGAGCTTGAAGGAGTCACCCGTCACGTCGGCGAACTCGATCACCTCGTCGCGCTGGTAGTGGTGGCCGAGCACGAACGCCCGGCTGCCCAGCGCCGCACGGGCCGCCCGGGCACGCTCGACGAGGTCCGGGTCGCTCGGTGCGGGCAGGTCGCCGACGCACTCGACGCCGCGCTCGGAGGCGAGGTCGACGCCGCGCCCCAGCAGCAGGAGGGCTGACGGAGCGGGCTCGGAGAAGGTGCTCGTGCTCACGTCGCGATCTTCCCACACGGTGAGGGTGCGTCCGAGGTCGGCCTCCGTGCCACCATGCTCGGCGTGCGCGTGCTCATCGCCCCCGACAGCTTCGGCTCGAGCCTGACGGCCGCCGAGGCCGCCGACGTGATCGCCGGGGCCTGGCGCGCGACCGCGCCGCACGACGAGGTGACCACGTGCCCCCTGTCGGACGGCGGACCGGGCTTCGTCGCGACGCTCCACGCCTCGCTGGGCGGTCAGCTCGTCCCCGTCACCGTCACCTCCCCGGTCGGCGCGCTCACGCCCGCGGTGGTGCTGGTCGTGGGCACCACCGCCTACGTCGAGTCGGCCCAGGCGGTCGGCCTGCCTCTGGTCCCCGAGGAGCTGCGCGACCCCACCCGGACGACCAGCCGCGGGGTGGGCGAGCTGCTCGCCGCCGCGCTCGGGACCGGTGTCCGGCGCGTGGTCGTGGGGCTCGGGGGGTCGGCGACGAACGACGGCGGCGCCGGCGCGCTGGTAGCCCTGGCGCGCGCCCTCGGGCTGCCCGGACCGACGGATGCCCTCGGCGCCGGTGGCGGCACCCTCGTCGACCTGACCGTCGACGACCTCGCCGGGCTGCGGGAGCTGCGCGACCGGCTGCGCGAGGTGGAGCTCGTCGTCGCCACGGACGTCGACGTCCCGCTGCTCGGCCTGCACGGTGCGAGCGCCGGCTTCGCGCCGCAGAAGGGAGCGACCCCCCAGCAGGCGCAGGACCTCGAGCGTGCTCTCGGCCACTTCGCGCACCTCGCGACGGCCGCGCTGGGCGACGCGCTCCGCCTCGACCTGCTGGCCGGGGCGCGCGCC
>NZ_CAURTV010000075.1:0-17027 GCF_963527515.1 uncultured Cellulomonas sp.
GGGCCTGCGTGCGCGGCGCCCGGGTGGTGCGCGTCGGCGCCTCGGTCGCCGCGACGCTCTGGTCGCGGCGCGGCTCGAGGGCCTGCGGCCGGGAGCCGCTGCGCGCGTCCGAGATGGCCTGGACGAGGTCGCCCTTGCGCATCTTGGAGGTGCCCTTGACGCCCAGCTGGGACGCCATCGCCTGCAGCTCGGGCAGGCGGAGCGCCGAGATGCCGGCGCTGCGGGCGGACCCGCCGGAGGTGCTCACGGCGGGCTCGATGGTGTCTGTCACGAAGGACCCTTCCCCTCGTCGGTGGCCGGGACCCGATGGTTCGGGGATCGGCCGACGTCCGGTCGAGGTGACCGAGACGGTGCTGGAGCCACACACGCGCTGCGTACGACGACGTCTGCGCACGGTGGGCTGGATCGCTCCCGGGTCGTCTACTCATTCTGCGGCGCCGGTCACGTACGACACGAGCTACCAGAGGACGAGATCCGGGGAACGACTCGATGCTATCACCGCGGACCCGGTCACCCGACCAGGTGAACGACCTCCGTGTACTTCACCCTCCCTGGAGCGCTCAGGGCATCCGCTGGACCGTGGCGCCGGTGCGGTCCACCGGCAGCGGCAGGATCTGCCAGCCGCCCATGGCCCCGCCGAACGCGGCACGCACGGCGTCGTCCGCGTCGGTCCCCGCGCCGCTCTCGGTGCCACCCGTGCTGCTCGTGCGCCGGGCCAGCACCAGCACGGTCGGGCCCGCCCCGGAGACGACAGCCGCGACCCCGCGGCCCCGCAGCACGTCGACCAGCGCGAGCGAGCCCGGCATCACCGCGCGCCGGTACTCCTGGTGCAGGCGGTCCTGCGTGGCGGCGAGCAGCAGCTCCGGACGCCGTCCGAGCGCCTCGACGAGCAGCGCCGACCGGGCCGCCTGGAACGCGGCGTCGGCGTGCGGGACGGTCGCGGGCAGGACGCCGCGGGCGGCCTTGGTGGACAGGTGGTGCGGCGGCACGACCGCGAGCACGGCGACCTCGTCGTGGACCCGTAGGTCGGTGGCTCGGAACCGGTCGTCGCGCCAGGCGAGGGTGGCCCCGCCGAGCACCGCGGGCGCCGCGTTGTCGGGGTGGCCCTCGATCTGCGCGGCGAGGTCGATCACGACGTCGTCGGACAGGGCCTCGGGCTCGGCGATCAGGCCACGGGCGGCGACGATGCCGGCGACGACCGCCGCGGCCGACGAGCCGAGGCCGCGTCCGTGCGGGATGCGGTTGTGGCACACCAGGTGCAGCCCGGTCTGCGAGGCGCCGACCAGGTCGAGCGCGGCGCGCAGCGAGCTGACCACCAGGTGACCCTCGTCGTCGGGGACCTGACCGGCCCCCTCCCCCGTGACGTCGACCTGCACGCCCGGCGAGCCGAGCGCCCGCACCTCGAGCTCGTCGTACAGACCGAGCGCCAGCCCGAACGCGTCGAAGCCGGGGCCGAGGTTGGCGCTGGTGGCCGGGACGCGGACGCGGACGTGGTCCGCACCCAGGCGCATCGCGGGGCCTCAGTCCAGGCCGAGAGCGGTGGCGATGGACACGACGTCCGACGAGATCCGCACCGGCACGACCTCGCTGCCGTCCGCGGTGCGCAGCGCCCACTGCGGGTCCTTGAGACCGTGCCCGGTCACCGTGATCACGATGCGCGCGCCGGCCGGCACACGACCCTGCTCGCTGAGCATGAGCAGACCGGCCACCCCGGAGGCCGACGCGGGCTCCACGAAGATGCCGACCTCGGCGGACAGGACGCGATGCGCGGCGAGGATCTGCTCGTCGGTGACGGACTCGATGAGCCCGCCGGAGACGTCCCGGGCCTCCTCGGCCTGCACCCAGGACGCAGGGTTGCCGATGCGGATGGCCGTCGCGACGGTCTCCGGGTGGTCGACGGGGTGGCCGAGGACGATCGGGGCCGCGCCCGCCGCCTGGAACCCCCACATGATCGGGGTGTGCGTGGCGACCGGTGCGTGCGCGGCGCCGGCGTCGAGCCCCGCGTACTCGCGGAAGCCCTTCCAGTAGGCGGTGATGTTGCCTGCGTTGCCGACGGGCAGCACGTGGATGTCCGGGGCGTCGCCCAGGGCGTCGACGATCTCGAAGGCGCCCGTCTTCTGGCCCTCGATGCGGTCGGGGTTGACCGAGTTGACCAGCTCGACCGGGTACGCCTCGGCCAGCTTGCGGGCGGCGATCAGGCAGTCGTCGAAGTTGCCGTCGACCTGCAGGAGCGTGGCGCCGTGGGCGATCGCCTGGCTGAGCTTGCCCATGGCGATCTTGCCGTCCGGCACCAGCACCGCGCAGACCATGCCCGCACGTGTGGCGTAGGCCGCCGCCGACGCGGAGGTGTTGCCGGTCGACGCGCACACCACGGCCTTGGCCCCACGACCGGCCGCGGCGGACATGGCCGTCGTCATGCCGCGGTCCTTGAACGAGCCGGTCGGGTTCATGCCCTCGACCTTGAGGTAGACCTCGGCACCCGTGCGCTGCGAGAGCGTCGGCGACGGGACGAGCGGGGTGCCGCCCTCCCCGAGCGTGATGATGCGCTCCTGGACGTGGGCGGGCAGACGGTCGGCGTACTCGGCGATGACGCCGCGCCACTGGTGGGCCATCAGGCTCCCTCGACTCGCAGGACGGACACGACACGACGCACGACGTCGAGGCCGGCGATGGCCTCGACAGTGCTGCGCAGCGCGTGCTCGGGGGCGACGTGCGTGGTGATCACCAGGCGCGCGAAGTCGGCCTCGGGCGTCTCGGAGGCCGGTGACTGGCGCACGGCCTCGATCGAGACGTCGTGCGACGCCAGGACGGTGGCCACCTGCGCGAGCACGCCCGGGCGGTCGGCCACCTCGAGGCGCACCTGGTAGCGGGTGCGCGCGGCTGCGGCGGGCAGGACGGGCAGCTCGGCGTAGCGGGACTCGATGGGCCCCTTGCCGCCGAGCACGCGGTGGCGCGCCACGGAGACGACGTCGCCGAGCACGGCGGACGCGGTGGGCTCCCCGCCGGCGCCGCGGCCGTAGAACATGAGCTCTCCGGCGGCTTCCGCCTCGACGAAGACCGCGTTGTAGGCGCCGCGGACCCCGGCCAGCGGGTGCCCCTCGGGGACGAGCGCAGGGTGCACCCGGACCTGGACGCCCTCGACCCCGTCGGCCGTGCCGCGCTCGGCGATCGCCAGGAGCTTGAGCACATAGCCGGTGCGCTGCGCCCACAGGACGTCGTCGGCGGTCAGGGACGTGATGCCCTCGCGGGAGACGTCGTCGATGGAGACGCGGGTGTGGAACGCGAGCGAGGCGAGGATCGCGGCCTTCGCGGCGGCGTCGTAGCCCTCGACGTCGGCCGTGGGGTCCGCCTCGGCGTAGCCGAGCGCCTGGGCCTCCTTGACCGCCTGGTCCAGGTCGAGGCCCTCCGAGGCCATCTTGTCGAGCACGTAGTTGGTGGTGCCGTTGACGATTCCGAGCACCCGCGTCACGCGGTCACCGGCCAGCGACTCGCGCACCGGGCGGACGATCGGGATGGCACCCGCGACGGCGGCCTCGAAGTAGAGGTCCACACCGGCCTCGTCGGCCGCCGCGTAGAGCGTGGGACCGTCCTGCGCGAGCAGGGTCTTGTTGGCGGTGACCACGGACGCGCCCCCGGCGATGGCCGCCAGCAGCAGGGTCCGGGCCGGCTCGATGCCGCCCATCACCTCGACCACGACGTCGGCGCGCGCGACGAGCGACTCGGCGTCGGCGGTCAGCAGGGCGCGGTCGACCACCGGGTCGCGCTCGACCTCGACGTCCCGCACCGCGACGCCGACCAGCTGCAGCGGGGCACCCACGCGGGAGGCCAGGTCCGACGCCTGCGTCGTCAGGAGCCGCACGACCTCCGTGCCGACGACGCCGCAGCCGAGGACGGCGACGCGCAGGGGCGGACGGGCGGGCTCGGGCGAGGGCACGGGTCGGCCTCCTGGTCGGATCGGTCGAGAGCGCCCCCAGGATAGGGGTGCGCCCCGGCAGCCTGGACGCGCGGTCCGGCCGGTGGGCCGGCGTCCTGCTGCGACGGTCAGCCCGAAGCATTCGTCCTACGGGGCAGCACGAACGCTTCGGACTGTGCGGTCAGCCGAGGTCGAGCGCCAGGAGGTCGTCCTCCGTCTCCCGGCGGACGAGCACGCGGGTGGCGCCGTCGACCACCGCGACCACCGGCGGGCGCGGCACGTGGTTGTAGTTGGAGGCCATCGAGCGGCCGTACGCCCCCGTGGCCGCGACCGCGAGCAGGTCCCCCGCGCGGACGTCGGCGGGCAGCTGCACCTCGTGCACGACGATGTCGCCGCTCTCGCAGTGCTTGCCGACCACCCGCGCCAGCACGGTGCCGGTGCTCGCGTGCCGGCCGACGACCTCCGCGTGGTACCGCGCCCCGTACAGCGCGGGCCGGATGTTGTCGCTCATCCCGCCGTCGACCGAGACGTAGGTGCGCACGCGCCCGTCGTCGAGCCGGACCGGCTTGACCGTGCCCACCGTGTAGAGGGTGAGGCCGGCGGGACCGACGATCGCGCGGCCGGGCTCGATGGAGAAGCGCGGCAGCGGGGTGCCCAGGTCCGTGGCGCTCGCGTGCACCGACGCGGCGACGTCCTTGGCGATCCGGTCCGGGTCGAGGGCGACCTCGCCGGGCAGGTAGGCGATGCCGTACCCACCTCCGAGGTCGACCTCCTCGACCAGCACGCCCGTGCGCTGCTCGAGCTGCGCGCGCAGCGTGAGCACCGCGCGGGCGGCGACCTCGAACCCGGACGGGTCCAGGATCTGCGAGCCGATGTGCGAGTGGATGCCGAGCAGCCGCAGCTCCGGGCGGGCCAGCACCGCCAGGAGGGCCTGCATCGCGGGGCTGTCCCCGTCGGCCGACGCGATCGACAGGCCGAACTTCTGGTCCTCGTGGGCCGTGGAGATGTACTCGTGGCCGCCCGCGTGCACGCCGGTGGTCACCCGGACCATCACCGGGGCAGGATGCGCGACGGAGGCCGCGTCGGCGACCCGCTCGATCTCCACGAGGGAGTCGACGATGATCCGGCCGACGCCCGCATCGAGCGCGCGGGCGATCTCCGCGTCCGACTTGTTGTTGCCGTGCAGGCCGATGTCGGCGCCGGGGATCCCCGCGCGCAGCGCGACGGCGAGCTCACCCCCGGTCGAGGTGTCGACGCGCAGACCCTCCTCGTGCACCCACCGCGCGACGGCGACGGACAGGAACGCCTTGCCCGCGTAGTACACGTCGATGCCGGCGCCGATCTCCGCGAACGCGGTCTCGAACGCCCGGCGGTAGCCACGGGCACGGGCACGCACATCCGCCTCGTCGAGCACGTAGGCCGGGGTGCCGTGCTGCGCGGCGAGCGTGCGGACGCTCACGCCGGCCACCGTCACCGCGCCGTCGGCCGCACGCGCGACCCCGGTGGACCAGGGCTCACCGGGGATGAAGGTGGTCACATCCGCTCCGGCGCGGAGACGCCCAGCATCCCCAGCCCGTTGGCCAGCACCTGACGGGTGGCGTCGTTGAGCCACAGGCGGGTGCGGTGCACGTCGGCGACCTCCTCGTCCCCGAACGGGGCCACCCGGCGCTGGTCGTACCACTTGTGGTAGCTGCCGGCCAGCTCCTCCAGGTAGCGCGCGACGCGGTGCGGCTCGCGCAGCTCCGCGGCCTGGGCCACGACGCGCGGCAGCTCGGCGATGCGGCCCAGCAGCACCGACTCGGTCTCGTGGTCGAGCAGGGACGCGTCGAACCCGTCCTCGCGACGGACTCCGGCCTCCGCCGCGTTCCGGGCCACGTTGACCGTCCGGGCGTGCGCGTACTGGACGTAGAACACCGGGTTCTCGTTCTTGGCGCTCGAGAGCAGGTCCAGGTCCAGGTCGATCATCGAGTCCGCCGACGAGCGCGCCAGGGCGTACCGCGCGGCGTCCACGCCGACGGCCTCGACGAGGTCGTCGATGGTGACCACCGTGCCGGCGCGCTTGCTCATCCGGACCGGGGCACCGTCCTTGACCAGGTTGACCAGCTGGCCGATGAGGATCTCCAGGTTGACCCCCGGGGTGTCACCGAAGGCCGCGCAGATCGCCATCATGCGGCCGATGTACCCGTGGTGGTCGGCGCCGAGCATGATGACGACGCGGTCGAACCCGCGCTCCCGCTTGTCCAGGTAGTACGCGATGTCGCCCGCGATGTACGCGGCCTCTCCGTTGGACCGGATGATCACGCGGTCGCGGTCGTCGCCGAACGTGGTGGTGCGCAGCCAGGTGGCACCGTCGGCCTCGAAGACGTGGCCGAGCTCGCGCAGCCGGGCGATCGCGTGGTCGACCGCTCCCGACTCGTGCAGGGAGTCCTCGTGGAAGTAGACGTCGAACTCCACGCCGAAGTCCTCGAGCGACTTGCGGATCTCCGCGAACATCAGCTCGACGCCGCGCGCCCGGAAGGCCTCGTTGGCGTCGTCGGCGGGCAGGGTGCGCGGGTCGGGCTCGCCCGCGGCGAGGGCGTCGGCCACCACCTGCTCCGCGATCTCGGAGATGTAGTCGCCGCCGTAGCCGTCCTCGGGCGCCGGCTGCCCCAGGGCGCGCGCCAGCACCGAGCGCGAGAAGCGGTCGATCTGCGCACCGTGGTCGTTGAAGTAGTACTCGCGCGTCACCTGAGCGCCCGACGCCTGCAGCACCCGGGCCAGGCTGTCGCCGACGGCCGCCCAGCGCACGCCGCCGATGTGCAGCGGACCCGTCGGGTTGGCGGAGACGAACTCGAGGTTGACCGAGACGCCCGCGAGCGCGTCGTTCTGGCCGTACTCGGCGCCCTGCTCCACCACGGAGCGGGCCAGCTCACCGGCGGCCGCCGCGTCGAGGCGGATGTTGAGGAAGCCCGGACCGGCGACCTCGACCGTCGCGACACCCTCGGTCTGCGCGAGACGGCGAGCCAGCTCCTCGGCGAACGCGCGCGGGTTGGTGCCGGCCTTCTTGGCCAGCTGCATCGCCACGTTGGTGGCCCAGTCCCCGTGGTCGCGCTGCCGGGGTCGCTCGAGGTGCACGGTCGCGGGGATCGCGGCGGGGTCGAGGGCGAACGTGCCGTCGTCGACGGCGTGCACGAGGGCGGCCCGAAGGGCTTCGGAGAGCTGAGCGGGGGTCACCGGAGAAGGGTACCGAGCCGCGGGGAGCGCCCCGGCAGTGCGCCCGCGGGGGCACCAGAGATCATCCGCCCAGCCTCTGGCGTGCGTCCGGGTGCCGGTGTTGACTGCACCGCATGCCTCGGAGCGGAGCGTAACCGGATGGTGCGACGCACCGGACTGATCGACACGGCCGTGGGCGAGCTGCGCGGACGCATCGAGTCGCAGCAGTGGCCGGTGGGCACCCGGATCCCGCCGGAGCCCGCCCTGGTGGACCTGCTGGGCGTCGGGCGCAACACCGTGCGCGAAGCCGTGCAGTCGCTGGTCCACGCCGGCCTGCTCGAGCGTCGCCAGGGGTCGGGCACCTACGTCCTGTCCCGCTCGGAGCTAGCGGTCACCATGGGCCGGCAGATCGCCGACGCCCGCCAGCGCGACGTCGTCGAGGTCCGTCGCGCGCTCGAGGTCGAGGCCGCCCGGCTGGCCGCCCGCCGGCGCACCGCGAGCGACGCCGCGGCGCTGCTCCAGCGTCGCGACGAGCGCGCAGCCGCCTACCACGCGGCCGACCTGGAGGCGATGGTCGCCACCGACCTCGACCTGCACCGAGCGATCGTGCGTGCCGCCGCCAACCCGGTGCTGGTCACCCTCTACGAGAACCTGCTCGACGCGATCGGGGAGAACATCCGGTTCAACTTCGTCACCGACGCGCACGGGCACGACGCCCACGACGCCCTGGTCGAGGCGGTCGTGGCGGGCGACCACACCAAGGCCGCCGACGAGACCGCCCGCTACCTGTCCGCGCTGCTGGGCGAGTGAGCTGCGGCTGGTAGTGTCGTGCACCGCATCGACCCCCGGGTCGGTGCCCGGCCCGCGTAGCTCAGTGGATAGAGCGTCTGCCTCCGGAGCAGAAGGTCGAAGGTTCGAGTCCTTTCGCGGGCACACATAACTGCAGGTCAGAGCGCTAGACGGGGCCTCGTGCCAGATACGTGCCAGAAGAACTGGCACGGTCGGCCGCTACCGGGTCCAGGCCCGAGGGCCGGCAACTAGCCGCAGGATCGCCTCGAGGTCGCCGCGGCGGACCCTGACGAGCCGGCGGCCGACCCTGACCGCCTGCAGTTCGCCGTCAGCGATGAGCTTGCGCACGAATCGGTCGGTGACCTGCAGTTCTGCAGCGATCTCGGCGACGGAGACGAACTCCGGTCGCGGATCTTCTCTTGTTGGTGCGGTCATGGTTCCTCCTCCATCGAGCGCCGGTCGGCGCGGTCGGTCGGGCATCTTGAGCGTCACCACCGCTCCAGCACCGGCCCTTGTGTGATCGGGCTTAGCGGGGGCGTCCAGGGGCGCGGCGCCATCTGTGGGCGCAGCGGCGGGATGGCGGGTTGTCGGCGAGTCGCCGGAACCGGTGGCTGCGGTGCATCCGGGTGGTGTGTTGCCCAGGTTTCGGTGGCCGAGGTCTCGGCGTGGGCAGTGGCCAGGACCCGGTCGAGGACTTCCCGGGCAGTCACGGTGTCGCCCGAGGGCAGACAGTCGGGGTCCGGGCGGTCGGTAGCGACATAGAGGCGGTTGAGGTGCCGGCCGCGGCTGACGGCGACGTAGAGGTCTTCGCGGCCCATGTCGGCGGTGACGACCGTGTGGGTCTCGTCGACGGTCATGCCCTGGCTGCGTGCGGTCGTGGTTGCGTAGCCGAGCTCGACAGCCTCGGCCACGTACTGGCCGGGAAGTCGGAGCGCTGCGCCGTCGGGTTGGTTGATGGGCTGGACCCGGAGGCCACCGTCGGGCAGGACGTTCGTGATCGTCCAAAGGTCGCCGTTGCGCACGAACCCGTCGCTGGTCCGCAGCCGACGGTTGTTGCGGCGGGTCATGATGCGATCCCCAATACCGCCGGTCAGTCCGTCGCTCAACGTCACGCCGGCGGGTCGCACCTGGCCGGTGCGGACCCGCTCGGCACGGGTGCGCGCGTTGAGCTCGTTGACGGTGCGCCGATCCGCGGCTGCCAGCAGGACGACCCGGCCCTCCGCATCGGCTTCGGTGGCCACGCTCAGGGCGGCGTCGAGCATGTCGTCGTGCGTGCCGTGGCTGACCCGGCCGTGCAGGACGTAGGCGTCCAGGGCGGCCGGCTGGCCGTGACGGAGGTCGAGGGTGGCGCGGGCCTCCCACGGATGGCTGAACCGCCACAGGGTGCGCAGCTCGGCTGCTTCGCGTCGGCCGCGGCGGCCTGCTCGACGAGGGCGGCCAGTGTGCGGGTGTCGGCCATGGACGCTTCGTCGACGATGACCAGATCGCCGCGGGCGAACCGCCACTGATCCTGAGCCATGGCCAGAGCCCCTCGCTGCTGGTTGGCGGCGTTGCGGACCCAGTAGCTTGCCGCCGGGTCGGTCAGGACGTCCGTCTCGTCCCGGTAGCGCAGCGCGCGCTGCGCGGCGCCGTCGCCGACCGACTCGTAGATCCACTTCGCGGCCGTCTCGCACCGCGCACCGAGCGCACCGGACAGGGTTGCGGCCGCGCTCGCTGAGGGAGCGAGCCCGACGACATTGCCGCGGACATGCCGCCACGCGCCGGCGAGCGCGGACAGGGTCGTGGTCTTGCCGGACCCTGCCGGTCCCACCAGGACGTCCAGGACGCGGGTCGAGAGAAGCACAGCCTTGGCGGCGGCGTGCTGATCGTCGGCGAGGGTGGCCATGTGTCGGTCCGCGATGCGCTCGGCGAGGGGATGAATCCCGAGAGCGACGTCCGTCTCGGCGGCGTCCAGCAGAGTGCGCTCGGCCTCGAGCAGCTCGAGCGACGTGAACGTCTCTTCCCAGACCCGATGCCGTCCCGACTCGGGGCTGTCGATGCGTAAGCACGCGCTCCCGGCGAGGGTCACGAGATCGCGCGTCAACGCGAGTCGGTCCTCCGGCGAGGCCATCCGCAACGTCATCGAGGAACGCAGGGCGGCGGCGCCGAGGTTCCACGTCGACCACACCGAGCGGCGGGTCGAGACGTCGTTGATCACCTGGGCGACGATCGCCGCCCGCACCTCCGGCCCGACATCGGTCGCTCGCAGTGGCCTGCCGTAGCTGCCGGTGAGGGCCCGGGCGGCCAGGTCGACCGGGCCGACACCCGTCAAGGCCCGTGCCCGGTTGGCCCAGTCAGCCAGCAGATCTCGCAGCGCGCGAACGACCTTCGACGGTCGGGTCTGGCGGGTTAGGTGTTGACGAGCCCGGGTCGTCTCGACACGCGAGGGTGCTCGTCCACGCCGCTCCGTGAAGTCCTCGGTCCAACGTTGCTCCGCGCAGCCGATCTGCTCGGCGCGGGTCGAGAACTCAGTTAGCAGCTCCTCCGCCACCCCGTCGAGCTCGAAGGCCGGGTTGCGGCGCTCCCCTCGGTCCCGTGACGACCAGGTCGCGCCGAGTCGTCGGCTGACCTCGTCTGCGAGCAGCACGTCGTACAGCTGCGAGACGGTCACTGTGGCGGCATGCATGGTCCGGCCGTCCACGGACCGCCAGGGTCCGTCGGGGCCCTGGACCTTGTTCGCGATCACTACGTGCGTATGCAGGTTCGGATCACCAGCCCGTGAGTCCCAGTGATCGAACGCGGCCGCTACCATCCCGCGCGTCTTGACCTGTCGGCACCCGGCCGCACCGACCCGGGTCCGGAGCACCGAGTGCTCCACAAACTGCAGCGCCGATGACAGTGCAGCTCGGTGCGCCTCGTACAGCTCGCCCCGCGTCGCCTCGTCTCCCAAACCCCACACGACGGAGACCGACTTGGGCGCTGTGAAAGTCAGGTCGTAGCCAGCCACCGCGTGCCGGCCCTCGCCAGGGCTGATCCGCCGGTACGCCTTGCCCAGAGGAAGTCGACTGATCGGATCGCAGCCATCACGGAACACCTGGGCCATCGCAGCCTCGGTCACGCGGCCTCCGACCGGCTGGCCATTGGCGCCGAGCGCGCCAAGGCCACGTCCCAGCCAGCGGCCGGCGGGGTTGCCGGTCTGCTCGTAGTACGCGGTGAGTGAGTCAGTGCCGGACAGTCCGGCGTCGCCGGCGGCAACGTGTCTGGTCAGGTACGTGTAGCCGTCGCCCACTGTGAGCTTGTGCATCGACATCACCGCGACACCACCCCCAAGGAGCGGCCCGAGCGGCGTGTGCTCCCACAAGTAGGTGCGCCAGAATCTGCGCAACACGCGACCCTGCGCTCCTACGAACTCAGAAGACTCAGGGCTCTCGACGGTTCACGAGCCGACTTCTAGACCAGGTCGCAACGGCGCTGAGGTGTGCTGCGCGCCCATTCCTTCGACTTCCGCACAACCGGCTGCGGGCTCGGGAGAGGCAAACCAGGCCTCCCTGCCGATCTGCCTCGATGCCGTCGCCAACTCGGCCCATTAAGTGCGGCCCTCGGGTCAGTGGTACGGCTGGTACCGAATCGTGGATTCGGATTTCTGGGCGCCAGGTAGCCGCATCGTCGAACCTGAGCGGGCGGTGGCGCGAGTTGAACTCTCGGTGGCGCCGTCATCGAGCATGACCTCAACGAAGGAGCGCCCTGGGGACGTCGTCTCGGTGACCCTGCCGGCAACGACCGCGGCGATGATCTTCTCAATCAGAGTGAGAGCATCCTGGGTCTCGGCAAGTTCCCAACGCCCGGCGCTGCCAACTTCGAGGATCACTTCGTCCAGCATCTCGATCCAGCTCACGTGGAGGCTGTCCTGGTTGTTGGGCGCGACGTCGACCGCCGAGATGCGGCCGCCTTCGAGGACCTGTCGCTGGACGGTGGCGTGCCCTTGCAGGTCCTCGCGGAGCCGACCCTCCAAGATCGCGAGCTCGGATGTGAACCACTCGGCGAGCGGCGTGTCGCGATGGCCTGGCATCGGAACATCGTTTCAGACCTGAGGCGTCGACACCGACCCCACGGTGGACCTGCTCAAGTGTCTCCATCCACGGCGCGAACGACCGCCATCGACAGGACTTCGTCCAGTAGTACGGACCACGAGGCTCGACTCCTCTTGCACTGCGTGCCAGTCACGGCTTTGTCAGCCTCGCCCAGCCGCGATCTCCGCGTGCAAAGGGCGACCGTCACACGGCACGCCGCCGAACCAACATCCCGCGTGATCACGGCCGGGCTGCAACTCGATCGTGCACGAGTCGGATCACGCGTAGTCGGCTCTTCGTGGAAAGACATCCAGCGATCGCGTCCGTGATCCGTCGCGCGCGCCCGGATCCCCCGTCATCTACTTGTCTTTCAAGCCCAACTCGCGGACGAGCCCGAGGTGCACCTGAAGCGACTCGGTCTCTGTCGCGCGCAGGTGCCGGTCTTGGTACCTGAACGTCGTCCCGGATCCGCCTTTGGCACCGCCCGCGCTATGGACGCCCACCGCGGACGCTTCGAACAGTTGGTCCAGAGCTTTCGCCGCGTCGCTGTCGGAAAGGCCGTTCGCCTCAGCCGCTTGCGACCAGTCGGATGTGGTGAACGTTCGGCTCGGCAGCGCCTTGAGGGTGTTGATAACTAGTGTGAAGTCGCGGACGTGGCGCTCGATCTCATCTCGCAGCTCCTCCAGGAGGTGCTTGCTGTAGCGGCGCTCTGCTTCGTAGATATCTTCCTTCTCGATCTGGTTGTGCCCCGCCGCGATCGCAGCCTTGTGCGAGAATCCGGCAAAGGCGACGATGTCTCGCGGTCGTCCCTGCGCTCGCTTCGTCATGTAAGTCTTCGCACTAGCCCTTTGCCGCATTTCGTCTCCAGTGAACGCGTAGTCCCAACCCGTTCCCCGGGGCAGACCAGCACTCGTGCTGACCCGCAGATCGATCACGTCAAGAAGTTCGCTGGCTTCCCAGTTCAGATAGACGATATCTTGACTCATTTTATTCTTGTCGTTGAATGACAAGCGTTCCCAAAGGTCCGTGCGTAGAAACGTGATCACTGGCGCAGGACGGGAACTCTCAAGCACGTTAGCGATATCTCGCGTTGCCCGAACGGCCCCGGTGATCAGGCTCAGGCTGGCATCGCTGCCATCCCAGGCGTCGTCCAACCTGTCGATAAGGACAATCACTGGCACTTCGTTAGCCGCCTCGCGGACCAGCTTTTCTAGGGCATCGATAGCTTGAGCGGTCTTCGCGCTCAGCTGTGATGCCTCCCCCTCTGCGATTTCAAGTCCCCCGAGACTGGCGATCCCCTCGACCGACGGAAGATCGACCCGCCGAACTCGCTTCAGCCACCCGATCATTGCGCGGAACTTCCCGCTCGCATCGCCAATTCCGATTTCTCGGAGAATGTCGTCACCGGAACGCCGAACCTTTGGCGATACCTTTTCGCGGATTTGGGCAAACATGGCTGAGTAGATCAGCAATTTCCAGGAGGCGCTGTAGGCCCGTTCAGGAGAAAGCCCAATTTCGGTAAAGCCCTTATGCAACTCGAAGACGTAGTCAAGAAGGTCTAGTTCGACCACCTCGACATCGAGTGTTGCGGCTAGGCGCCTGAATAGAGCGGTCTTGCCGGAGCCCTTGCGCCCGACGACCAACTTGGCCCCCGTCGTGACTTCACGGACGGTCCCGGTGACAAGGAAGTACTTGAGCAGGTCCGGATCGCTCTCCGCGTCGAAACGTCCGAAGTCGACCTTCGCCAGTTCAAACGGTTCCGCTGCAGGACGAGACATGGCGCATGTCTATCACTTGTCGAGCGTCCCAGGTCTTGGCGCCGTCACGGGCCCACGCCGGGCCCTGGCACGGTGGCTAGCGGGCGTTCCACAACCGTCGGGCAGTTGCCCGGCCGGCCTCGGGCTCGGCCAGTTGCAGGCGGTCCCTTCGTGACGTACCTGCTCACCCGCCCTGCTGTGTCAGATTGCGCGCGCCAGGCGCGAGAGTGCGTCGGCGATTACGCGATCGCGATCGGCGGCGGCATGTTGGTAGCGCATCGCCATGGCCGGCGTCGTGTGGCCGAGCCTCGCCATGAGCTCGGCGACGGTGGCGCCCGAGGCCGCTGCGAGCACCGCGCCGGTGTGCCGGAGCGCATGGAAGGACAGGTCCGGACGCCCGGCGTCCTGCTTGGCCTTCGCAAACGGTCCACGAAAGCGGTGCGGCGAAAGTTGGAGGCTGGAGCTCCGCATATCCGGGAAGAGCAACGCATCCGGCCGCTCTCGTACGTGTTCCCGCATGTGGTCCGCGAGCAACGGCAGTAGATGGGGAGGGATGGCCACGTCGCGTGCACCGGCATCGGTCTTCGGGGTGTCCACCACGGGCACGCCCGTCAGCCAGGTCACTCCCCTGCGGACACGGACCACTCCGGCATCGAGATCGAGATCTCCGCGCCGAAGCTCCGTGACCTCCCCGAAGCGGAGCGCGCACCGGGCCCCGAGAAGGATCATCGGCTGGTACTGGGCGTTGACCGCCTTGGTCAGCGCCTCGAGCTCCGCCAGCGAGGCAGGTCGGATGTTCTTCGCACGCCGGCCGACTGAGCCGGCACCCTCGACGCGGCACGGGTTCGACTCGATCAGCGTCTGACGCCAGGCGGTATTCAGCATGGTGCGGAACAGCGCGTAGACGTGAGCGCGTTCGGTGCGCCGATCGGGCAGAAGCGTCCCGTACCACTCGCTCACGGTCGCCGGCTTGATGTCGACCAACCGGACGTCACCCCACGTCGGCTCAAGCGCCTTGACGAACTGCCGGGTGTACAGCGTTCGGGTCGACTCCTTGAGGTCGCGTTGCTCGAGCCAACGCCTGCCGAACTCGCCAAACGTCGTCACGACGGCGGTCGGGTTGACCTTTCCCTCGCCGATGAGGACGCGCTGCTTGGCGAGCCACGCGGTCGCTTGAGCCTTCGTCCCGAAGGTGTCCGGCGCGGTGATCGACTGCCCGGCTCCGGGCACCTGATAGCGGGCCTGGTAGCGGCCGCTAGGCAGCTTCCGGACCGACCCGAAGTCACGTCGAGACACCTTTTGACCCTCCCCGGCGTGCCAGATACGTGCCAGAAGTCGGCGAAATCTGGTTCAACGGGGTTCACGTTATCACCCGCGAAAGGTACACAAAGGTACAGGTCAGAAGCCCATTCTGTCCGCTCGGTTCACCTCAGTTCATAGGCCACTTCGAAGGTTCGAGTCCTTTCGCGGGCACCATCCTCAGGAGCCGTACCGCTGACCTCAGCGGTGCGGCTCTCGTCGTCTCGGATCCCCGCTGACCGCGCCAGCACCTGCCCGGTCAGCGCGTGCGGGTGCTCGACGGTGCAGCCGCGGCGGCGAACAGGGCGAGGCTGCGGCCCCACGACCGGGCGTGCTCCAGCTCGTCGGGCAGCAGACCGCTGCTGCGGCCGGTGACGGTGAACGACTCGGGCGGCATGACCAGCTCGGCGCCGGCGCGGGTCAGCCGCTTGCCGATGGTGTGCGCGGCCGACCCGGCGAGCCGGCCCGCGAGCGCGGTGTCGAACACGGCGGTCGCCTGCCCGGACACCCGGCCGCTCAGCTGCTCCAGCCACTCCCGCACACCGTCGGTCGGGGACACGGTCGCGATGACGTCCGCGCGCGCCGACTCGCGGCTGCGGGGCGTCGACAGGCCGCGCTGGTGCGTCGGGGCGCCCACGACGAGCAGGTGCGGCGGGGACTGCAGCGACGGGAGCCCGGCGATGCCCACCTCGCAGACGGTGACGGGGATGCTCAGGTCCGCCAGCCCGGCCGCGACGGCTTCGGCGATCGCGGCGGTGCTTCCGTACATGGACTCGAAGACGAGGAGGGCGGTCATGGGTCCACGGTCGCGCGGTGCGCGTGCGTCATCGCAGGTCCTAGGTCCTCACCCGGTCGCCCTGGGCCGATGGGGCGCTCATCCGAAGTGGCCACCGACGTACGCGGCCGTGCGCTCGTCCAGGGGGGACTGGAACATCGCCTGCGTGTCGCCGTGCTCGATGATGACCCCCGGCGTCCCCTGCGACGCGAGGAAGAACGCGCACTGCTGCGAGACGCGCGCCGCCTGCTGCATGTTGTGCGTGACGATGACGATCGTCACCTCCTGGGCGAGCTCGGTCATCGTCTCCTCGATCACCCGCGTCGAGGTGGGGTCCAGCGCCGAGCACGGCTCGTCCATCAGCAGGACGCGGGGGCGGACGGCGAGCGACCGGGCGATGCACAGGCGCTGCTGCTGCCCGCCCGAGAGGCCACCACCCGGGGCGCCGAGCCGGTCACGAACCTCGCGCCACAGTCCCGCCTTGGTCAGCGACTCCTCGACGAGCAGGTCCTTGTCCGCGTTCGACGCGCGCACCCCCGTGAGCTTGAGGCCGGCCAGGACGTTCTCCTTGATGCTCATCGCGGGGAACGGGTTCGGCTTCTGGAACACCATGCCGATGTCCCGACGCGCCTGGGTCAGCCGCCGCGACGGGTCGTAGATGTCCTGGCCGTCCAGCAGCACCTCCCCCGCCAGCGCGGCCGAGGGGACCAGCTCGTGCATGCGGTTGAGGATGCGCAGGAACGTGGACTTGCCGCAGCCGGAGGGACCGATCAGCGCGGTGACGATGCCCGCCGGCATGGTCAGGGAGACCCGGTCGAGCACCTGGTGGTTGCCGAACCACGCCGAGATCGACTGCGCCCGCAGCTCCGCCAGGTGGCTGGGGGCGTGCGACGGCGGCAGCTGCTGCGGCGCCGGGGGGGTGAGCAGACCGACGGCCGACGCACGTCCGACGCCTGCGGGCACGGGCGAGAGCACGACCGTCGAGTCGGACTGGTGGTGGCTCATGAGACTCCTCCTGCGCGGGTGGCGCGTGCGATGGTGCGAGCGGCGAGCGCGAGCGCCACGAGCGCCCCGACCCCGCCGAGGCCGAGCAGGGTCCACTGCACCGGGGTCCACGTGCGCCGCCCCACGGACCACAGCAGGTCGGGCGCCTCCGCGGTGCTCGCGACGAGCTCCACGTCCGTGTCCGCGGGGCCGGCCGGTGCCGGCGGCGCCTCGGACGGGGCGGGCCGGACGCCGGAGCGGCGCGGGAC
>NZ_CAURTV010000076.1:0-16933 GCF_963527515.1 uncultured Cellulomonas sp.
CGCCGGCTGGGCGTCCCGCCGACCGTCGCGCGCGGCGGCGGCCGCCGTGGTGACGCTGGCCCTCGTGCTGACGGTCGGGGTCGGAGCGCCCCGCTGGTTCGTCGCCCACGAGCGAGACAGCGTGCTCGGTCCCGCCGCGTTCCCCGGTGCCCTGCGGGAGCAGGACTCCGCGCCGCGCACGCGGTGGTCCGCGGTGGTGGACGGCTCGGTCGTCCCGGTGGTCGCGGGCGACGTCGTCGTCGCGGTCGCCGGGACGCCACCGGCAGGACGTCGCCTGGTCGGCCTGGACGTGGTCGGGGGCGACCCGCGTTGGTCGGTGCCGCTCGGCGACGCTCCGGCACCTGAGACGGTGCTGTGCCGGGCCCTCGACCCGCTCCTGGCCTGCGTCGTCGGTCCCGAGCCGCCGTCCGACCGCCGCCGCGCCGAGACGTCCGACCCGGACACCACCGCCCGGGAGGCCGACGCGTCCGCGCTGCTGCTGCTCGACCCGGCAGACGGAGCCGTCCTGGCCCGGCACGCCCTGGACGGCTGGGCGGTCGCCACCGCCCAGGCGGGTCCGGAGCTGGTGGTGGCCTCGTACGCGTGGGGGATGCTCACCGTGCGTCGGGTCGACGCGGTCACCGGCGCCGTGCGCTGGGAGACCGAGCGGTGGTCGACGTTCATGTCCGCGGGCAGCAGCCGGGTGCGGCTGGTGGCCGCCGGTGACCTGGTCACGGCCTCCGGGAACGAGGTGACCCTCGTGCTCGACGCGCGGACGGGGGAGCGGGTTCCGCGACCCGAGGGCTCGTCGGTGGCCGACGAGACACGTCTGCTCCAGGACGGCACGCTGGTGCGCACGCGCTACCGACCGGGCGCCTCGGGGGGCGGCACGGTCTCGGAGCTGTCGACCGGGTCGGGCGCGCCCTGGGCCACGGTCCGTGGCGCGTTCGTCGAGCCCGGGGTCAGCGACGGGACGGCCGGCCTGGTGTTCGCGGCCAGCGGCCTGGCCGGCGGGCCGCTCGGGGGACGGGTCCGGGCGTACCGGCCGGGGTCGACCGAGGAGGTCTGGCGTGCGCCGGCACGCTCCGCGGACGTCGCGGTGGACGCGGCCGGGCGGGTGGTGCTGCGCGCGGCGGGCGCGCTGGTCGGCCTCGACGCGGCCACGGGAGAGGAGGTGTGGCGACGGTCGTTCGGGGTGCCGGTCCGCCGCGCGTTCACGGACGGTGAGCGTGTCGTCGTGGAGCACCAGTCCGCCGACGGGCTCGACGCGGTGACCGCGCTGGCCCTGGACGACGGGGAGACGGACTGGGAGACCGTGCTGCCGGCGGACGCACCCCGGCTGCTGCGGATCGGTGCGCACCTGTACGCGCTGGGCGACGAGCGCCTGGTGGCGCTGCGGTGAGACGGAGGGCCGCCGAAGTTGCGGACCGCCCTGCGGGTGGGGGTACGGTGACGTCGTGCTCGCAGTCACCCTCCTTCTTCGCTGCCGCGACGAGGCCCTCTAGGCCGCATCCTCGTCGCGGTGTCGTGTGTGCCGGCTGACTCCCCGCCGAACCACCCCAAGGACGAGACGACATGAGCTATCTGGAGACGAGCGCACAGCAGCCGTCATCGATGCCGGTGCACAAGTACCGCCCCTTCCACGAGCAGATCCGCGTCGACCTGCCCGACCGCACGTGGCCCGACAACCGGGTCACCAAGGCCCCCCGCTGGTGCGCGGTCGACCTGCGTGACGGCAACCAGGCACTGATCGAGCCGATGAACCCCGCCCGCAAGCTCGAGATGTTCGAGCTGCTGGTGCAGATGGGCTTCAAGGAGATCGAGGTCGGCTTCCCGTCGGCGTCGCAGACGGACTTCGACTTCGTGCGGATGCTCATCGAGGAGAACCGCATCCCGGACGACGTCGTCATCCAGGTGCTGACGCAGGCGCGCGAGCACCTCATCGAGCGGACGTACGAGGCGATCGCCGGCGCCAAGCAGGCGATCGTGCACCTGTACAACTCGACGTCCACCCTGCAGCGCGAGGTCGTGTTCCGCACCGACGAGGACGGCATCGTCGACATCGCGGTGTCGGGCGCCCGGTTCTGCAAGAAGTACGAGGAGCTCGTCCCCGACACCGACGTCTACTACGAGTACTCGCCGGAGTCCTACACGGGCACCGAGCTGGAGTTCGCTCTGCGGATCTGCAACGCGGTCCTGGACGTGCTCGAGCCGACGCCGGACCACAAGGTGATCATCAACCTGCCCGCCACGGTCGAGATGGCCACCCCCAACGTCTACGCCGACTCGATCGAGTGGATGAGCCGCCACCTGCGCTACCGCGAGAGCGTCGTCCTGTCGCTGCACCCGCACAACGACCGCGGGACGGGCGTGGCGGCGGCGGAGCTCGGCTACCTGGCCGGTGCGGACCGCATCGAGGGGTGCCTGTTCGGCAACGGCGAGCGCACCGGCAACGTCTGCCTGGTCACCCTGGGCCTCAACCTGTTCAGCCAGGGCGTGGACCCGGAGCTGGACTTCTCCGACATCGACCACGTCCGCCGCACCGTCGAGCGCTGCAACCAGCTGCCCGTCAACGAGCGGCACCCGTACGGCGGGGACCTCGTGTTCACGGCGTTCTCCGGGTCCCACCAGGACGCCATCAAGAAGGGCCTGGACGCCCTGGAGGCCTCGGCGCAGCGGCAGGGCAAGACGGTCGACGACCTGGTCTGGGCCGTCCCGTACCTGCCGATCGACCCGAAGGACGTGGGCCGGTCGTACGAGGCGATCATCCGCGTGAACTCGCAGTCCGGGAAGGGCGGCATCAGCTACCTGATGAAGTCCGAGAAGGACCTGGACCTGCCCCGCCGGCTGCAGATCGAGTTCTCCCAGGTGGTGCAGCGGCACACCGACCAGCACGGCACGGAGGTCACGGCGGACGAGCTGTGGCACATCTTCAACGACGAGTACCTGCCGGTCGAGCCGGGCAGCCCGTTCGCGCCGTGGGGCCGGTTCTCGCTGCGCGGCACGCGCGGGACGAGCGTCGAGGACGGTCCGGACACCCTGGAGGTGGACCTCGTCGACCGCGGGGTGCCCCGCACGCTGCAGGGCTCCGGAAACGGGCCGGTGGCGGCGTTCGTCGCGGCGGTGAAGACCCTCGGGGTCGACGTCGCGGTGCTGGACTACGCCGAGCACGCCCTGTCCTCGGGCGGCGACGCCACCGCTGCCGCCTACGTGGAGTGCGCGATCGGCGACGAGATCCTGTGGGGCGTCGGCATCGACCCGTCCATCACGACCGCCTCGCTGAAGGCGATCATCTCCGCGGTCAACCGGCACGAGCGCTGACCGCACCCACCCAGAGCCACCGTCCGCGCGGTCGATCCCGCTGGACGGTGTGCCCGGGGAGGGGCTGCGCGCGGTGACCCCACGCGCGCCCCTCCCCGGGTCAGCAGTGCCCCGAGCGCCGATGCCGGCGGCCGGTCGGTACCGTGCGTGTCCGGGGCACCGGTGTGGGCGGCGCGGGGGAGAATGGTCCGGTGAGCCTCTACCGCGACGAGGCGATCGTCCTGCGCACCCACAAGCTGGGGGAGGCCGACCGCATCGTCACCCTCCTGACCCGGTCGCACGGCAAGGTCCGTGCGGTCGGCAAGGGTGTGCGCCGCACGTCGTCGCGGTTCGGCTCCCGCCTGGAGCCGTTCATGTACGTCGACCTGCAGCTGAGCACGGGCCGGAACCTCGACATCGTGACGCAGGCGGAGACGCTGGGCGCGTTCGGGCGGCGGATCTGCGAGGACTACACGCTGTACACAGCCGGCACGGTCATGCTCGAGACCGCGGACCGGCTGGTGGAGGCCGAGCACGAGCCGTCGCTGCAGCAGTACTGGCTGCTGGTCGGTGCCGTGAAGGCGCTGGCCGCCCGCGACCACGCGCCCGGTCTGGTGCTCGACTCCTACCTGCTGCGGGCGCTCGCGGTCGCCGGCTGGGCGCCGAGCTTCACCGACTGCGCCCGGTGCGGGGCGCCGGGTCCGCACACCGCGTTCGCGGTGGCATCGGGCGGTGCCGTGTGCCGCGCGTGCCGCCCACCCGGTGCGGCCGCTCCTGCTGCCGAGACGTTCGCCCTGCTCGCGGCGCTCCTCGGGGGAGACTGGGCCGTCGCCGACGCCAGCGCCGAGCGGCACCGCGGCGAGGGCAACGGCCTGGTCGCCGCGTTCTGCCAGTTCCACCTCGAGCGCCAGCTGCGCTCGCTGCCGATGGTCGAGAGGGTCTGAATGCCGGTCCCACCCCCGCCGCACCCCAGCGGTGAACGCGCTCCTGCCATCCCGAAGGAGTTCGTGCCGCGGCACGTGGCGGTCGTCATGGACGGCAACGGCCGCTGGGCCAACGCGCGCGGTCTGCCCCGCACGGCCGGGCACGCGGCCGGGGAGGCCTCGTTGCTGGACGTCGTCGCCGGCGCCATCGAGGTGGGGGTCGAGTACGTCTCGGCGTACGCGTTCTCGACGGAGAACTGGTCCCGGTCTCCCGACGAGGTGCGCTTCCTCATGGGCTTCAACCGGGACGTGCTCCGGCGCCGGCGGGACCTGATGAACTCCTGGGGGGTCCGGGTGCGCTGGGCCGGCCGGCGTCCGAGGCTGTGGCGCTCGGTGATCAACGAGCTCGAGACCGCCGAGGAGCTGACCCGGAACAACTCGACGGTGACGCTGACGATGTGCGTGAACTACGGCGGTCGGGCGGAGATCGCCGACGCCGCGCAGGCGATCGCCCGCGAGGTCGCCGCGGGGCGCGTCAAGCCGGAGAAGGTCAACGAGAAGCTGTTCGCGCGCTACCTGGACGAGCCCGACCTGCCGGACGTCGACCTGTTCCTGCGCTCCTCGGGTGAGCAGCGGACGTCGAACTTCATGATCTGGCAGGCCGCGTACGCCGAGCTGGTGTTCCTGGACGAGCCGTGGCCCGACGTCGACCGGCGGCACCTGTGGCGGGCGGTGCAGACGTACGCGGAGCGGGACCGGCGATACGGCGGGGCCGTCGACCGGCCGGGTCAGACCCCGGCCTGAACGGCGGCGCTCGGCCGGGTCCGCCGCCGGACCAGCCAGCCGACCACCAGCACGAGGACCACGACTGTTCCGGCGAGAGCCCAGGGCGACCGGGCGAACAGCGCGACCGCCGCCCAGAGCGCCCCGAAGCCGATGGTCGCCCAGATGACCGCCCACGCGATCGCGCCCGGGATCGACGCGAGCGCGAAGCGCAGGTACGGCATCCGGACCAGTCCGGCGGCTCCGACGACGGCGGTCTGCAGGCCGACCGTCAGGTACGCCAGGGTGACCGCGATCGGGCCCCACCGCCGCACCAGGTCGAGCCCCCGCTGTGCGCTCGGCGTGCCCGACCAGGCCTCGAGCCGCCGGACGGAGGAGTGCCACCACCGGGGTGCTCCGTCGTGCTCGTCGACCGCCCGGGCTCCGCGCACGATGCCGCGACCCACCCAGTAGGTGGCGTGGGACCGGACGATGACGATGACGAACAGCCCCGCGATCGCGACACCGAGCGGCACGGTGCCGAGGCGGTAGGCGTCCCGGGGATCCACGTCCCGATCCTAGGCCGCCGCGGCAGGGCGCCCCGTCGGGTCGGCGTCGTCGACCAGCAGCACGTCGTCGACCATGTCGGGGTGCGGGTCGCGCGGGGGAGCCGGTCGGCGCAGCAGCGGCTCGAGCGTCGCGGCCGCCGCGTAAACCAGGATCGCGAGCACGACGATGGTCGCGCCCGGCGGGATGTCCTGCCAGTACGTGACGGTGAGCCCGACCACGCTGACGCCGACGCCGATCCCGCTTGCCAGTGTCATGGTGCGACCGAACGAGCGCGCGAACAGCTGGGCGATCGCCACCGGCACGATCATCAGGGCACTGACCAGCAGCAGGCCGACCACGCGCATGGCGATGGTCACCGTGAGGGCCGCGATGGTGGCGACGAGCATGGACAGCAGCCGCACGGGCAGGCCGCTGGCGCGCGCGAACTCCTCGTCGTGGCTGACTGCGAACAGCGCCGTGCGCAGGCCCACGCCGACGGCGAGCACCAGCACGGCCAGGCCGGCCGTCCACCACAGGTCGGTGCTGGACACGGTCGAGATGGAGCCGAACAGGTAGCTGATGAGGTTGGCGTTGGTGCCGCCGGCCAGCTTGATGAGCAGCACTCCTCCGGCGATGCCGCCGTAGAACATGAGGGCCAGCGCCAGGTCGCCGCTGGTGCGGCCCCGCTCACGCACGAGCTCGATGACCACCGAGCCGACGACCGCCGCGATGACCGCTCCCGGGAGGGCCAGCGCGTCCTGCTGCACGAGGCCGGCCCAGCTGCCGACCAGCCAGCCCAGCGCCACACCCGTGAGAGCGACGTGCCCGATCCCGTCGCCCATGAGCGCCATCCGTCGCTGCACGAGGAACGTGCCGACCACGGGCGCGGCCGCGCCGACGAGGATCGCGGCGATCAGCGCGCGCTGCATGAGGGGTGAGCCGAGCAGCTCCGCCACCTGGTCCCACGCGGTCACGGGTTCACCTCCACGGACAGGGACGGCCCGGTGCGCGGCGGCTCGGGGTCGGGGTGGGCGTGCGTGTGGTCGTGCCACTCGCCGGCGTGCTCGTCGCGGGCGCGCGGCGGGGCGCCGTCGTGGGCGACCCGACCGTGGCGCAGGACCACCGCGCGGTCGATCAGCGGCGCGAACGGGCCGAGCTCGTGCAGGATCACCACGACCGTGGTCCCGGCGTCGTGCAGCCGTCGGACGGTGTCCACGAACGTCGCCTGGGTGGGGATGTCGATGCCGGAGGTGGGCTCGTCGAGCACCAGCAGGTCCGGTTCCCGCACCAGGGCACGGGCGATGAGGACGCGTTGCTGCTGCCCGCCGGACATCTCCTGCACGCGGTGGAACGCCCGGTCGCCCAGGCCGACGTCTGCCAGCGCGGCGAGCACGCGGCGCCGGTGCCCGCGCGCGGGTCGCAGCGTGCGGCCGTGCAGCAGGCCCGACGTCACCACCTCGTAGGCGGTCGCGGGGACGCCGGCCGCGGCGGGCAGCCGCTGCGGCACGTACCCGATCCGGTCCCACGGAGCCGACGGGCCGAGCGGCGCGCCGAAGAGCCGCACGTCGCCGGCCGTGCGGGTGACCACACCGAGCAGCGCGCGGACCAGCGTGGACTTGCCGGAGCCGTTGGCGCCGAGCAGGGCGAGGACCTCCCCGGCGGGCACCGCCAGGTCGATGGCGTCGAGGATCGGCTGGCCGCCGAGCGTCACGCCGAGGCCGGTGGCCTCGATCACGGGTGTGCTCACGAGCAGGACAATGCCACGCGCAGCACCTCGAGGTTCGCCGTGGCGATCGAGAAGTAGTCGGCGTCGGGGTCGGCCAGGCCTTCGATGGGGTCGAGCACCGCGGTCGAGATGCCGAGGTCGGCGGCGAGCGTCTCCGCGACCTTGGGGCTGACCAGCGACTCGAAGAAGATCGTGCTCACGTCCTCGTCGCGCACGATCGCCTCGACCGCGGCCAGCCGGGCGGGTGAAGGCTCCGCCTCGGGGTCGATCCCGGAGATCCCGACCTGCTCCAGGTCGTACCGGTCGGCGAGGTAGCCGAATGCCTCGTGCGAGGTGACGAACGTGCGGACGGCGCACTGGTTCAGGCCCGCCGCGTACTGCGCGTCCAGGTCCTGGAACCGCTGCGTGAGCGCCGCCGCGTTGGCGGCGAACGTGTCCGCGCCCTCCGGGTCGATCTCCGTCAGCGTGGCCGCGACGGCGTCGACCACGGACGGCATGCGGGTGGGGTCCAGCCAGAAGTGCGGGTCGAGGTCCTCGTGCTCGTCGTGCTCCTCCGCTGTCTCGTCCTCGTGCGCGTGCTCGGCGGGCAGGAGCGTGGTGCCGTCAGCCGCGTCCACCACGTGCTCGGGTGCGGTCTCGGCGAGGGCGTCGTCGACCGCGGGCTGGAAGCCGGACAGGGTGACCACGAGGTCCGCGCCGCCGATGTGCGCCACCTGGGCGGGGGAGAGCTCGACGTCGTGCGGCTCGGCGCCGGGCGGCGTCAGCGAGCTGACGCTGACCCGGTCGCCACCCACCTGCTCGGCGACCACCTGCAGGGGGTAGAAGGACGCCATGACGTCGACGGTCCCGTCGTCCGCTCCCGAGGCGCTCGTGCAGCCGGTGAGGATCAGGGGCAGAGCCGCCAGCGGGGCGAGGAGGGCCGGACGACGAGACGCGATGGACATGACGATCATTCTCAGTTAGACGATAACCGTTGTCAAAACGGCGGCGTCCCCCGACGGGTAGCCTGGGCTGCTCGTGCTCACACCGCGACCACGACGGTCGCGGTCCACCCGTCCGCTGCACCCAGCCGCGGACGCCACCACCCCTGGAGTGATCGATCGTGGCTGCACCCTCCCGCCTGGACTCCGTCGTCTCCCTCGCCAAGCGGCGCGGGTTCGTCTTCCCGAGCGGCGAGATCTACGGCGGTACGCGGTCGGCGTGGGACTACGGACCGCTGGGCGTCGAGCTCAAGGAGAACATCAAGCGCCAGTGGTGGCGCACGATGGTCACCAGCCGTGAGGACATCGTCGGCCTCGACTCCTCGGTCATCCTGCCGCGCCAGGTCTGGGTCGCCTCCGGCCACGTCGGCGTCTTCACCGACCCGCTCACGGAGTGCCTGCACTGCCACAAGCGGTTCCGCGAGGACCACATGCTCGAGGAGTTCGAGGAGAAGAAGGGCCGCGCTCCCGAGAACGGCCTGGCGGACATCGCGTGCCCGAACTGCGGCACCCGCGGGCAGTGGACCGAGCCCCGTGACTTCAACATGATGCTCAAGACGTACCTCGGTCCCGTCGAGGACGAGTCCGGCCTGCACTACCTGCGGCCCGAGACCGCGCAGGGCATCTTCGTGAACTTCGCCAACGTGAGCACCACGAGCCGCAAGAAGCCGCCGTTCGGCATCGGCCAGATCGGCAAGTCGTTCCGCAACGAGATCACGCCCGGCAACTTCATCTTCCGCACGCGCGAGTTCGAGCAGATGGAGATGGAGTTCTTCGTCGAGCCCGGCACCGACGAGACGTGGCACCAGTACTGGATCGACGCCCGCACCGACTGGTACACGGACCTCGGCATCAAGCGCGAGAACCTGCGCCACTACGAGCACCCCGCCGAGAAGCTGTCGCACTACTCCAAGCGGACCGTCGACATCGAGTACCGCTTCGGGTTCCAGGGCAGCGAGTGGGGCGAGCTCGAGGGCATCGCCAACCGCACGGACTTCGACCTCAAGACGCACACCGAGCACTCGGGCCAGGACCTGTCGTACTTCGACCAGGCGACCAACACCCGGTACGTGCCGTACGTCATCGAGCCGGCGGCCGGCCTGACGCGCTCGCTCATGGCGTTCCTCGTCGAGTCGTACACGGAGGACGAGGCGCCGAACACCAAGGGCGGCGTCGACACCCGCGTGGTGCTCAAGCTCGACCCGCGCCTGGCGCCGGTCAAGGCGGCGGTCCTCCCGCTGTCCCGCAACGAGTCGCTGTCGCCCAAGGCCCGGGACCTGTCCGCCGAGCTGCGCAAGAACTGGAACGTCGACTTCGACGACGCCGGCGCCATCGGCCGTCGCTACCGCCGCCAGGACGAGATCGGCACGCCGTTCTGCATCACGGTCGACTTCGACACGCTCGACGACCAGGCCGTCACCATCCGGCACCGTGACGACATGACGCAGGAGCGGGTGGCCCTGGACAAGGTCACGGGCTACCTGGCGCAGCGCCTCGTCGGCGCCTGATCCCGCACGTCACCGCAGGCCCGGAGCGCGCGCTCCGGGCCTGCGGTGTGCTCACTCGTTCCGAACGTGCTCGAGCACCTGGTCGGCGGTCCACGCGCAGGCACTCACGCTGCCGCAGCCCACGCCCGCGACGGTGGTGCCATCCGTGCCGACGAACGTCGCGAACGGGGGAGGGTCGCCGTCGAGCACGACGCCGTTGGTGACGTTGACAGTCTCCCGGACCGCGTAGAGAAGCCGCCCCTCCGTGCCGGGAGCGTGGAACGTGGGGACCTCGAAGGTGTCGGCTGAGTCGTCGTCGACCTCGCCGACACCTCGCGGGTACGTCACGAAGACGCGCGGGTTCTCGAGACCGGGCGGTACGTCTCCCACGAGGACCGCGACGAGGCTCCGCCAGTCGCTGCTCGCGGGCTCGGGTAGCACGAAGGCGGCCCGCTGCGCCGCCGGGTACAGCGCCTTGCCGTCGTAGGCCCCCTCCGTGCTCCACGTCAACGTGGCGGCGGTGCCGAGCGACGAACCGTCTCCGCCGTCATAGCCGTGCCGCGCGGCGACCGTGACGCCGGCGCGACCGTCGGGAAGGCCGTCGAGGGCCTGCACGCCCACCGGGTAGATCCGCCCGCCCGTGGGGCTGAGGGTGTCGAGCCTCACGGACAGGTTCAGGTCGAGCCAGTCACCGTCGGGTGCGGTCCGCGTGATCGGCGCGTTGGCGGCCCAGATGTTCTGGGCGACCTCGACGGAGGGGTCGGTGCCGAGCGTCCGCGGGGCCTGGGTGGCGACCGGTGTGCGCTGGGGGAGCGGGATCGCACCGACGGCCACCCCGGCCACGAGGGCGAGCGCCGCGACGGCCGAGACCGAGCCCGCGACCGCGTGACGGCGGCGTCGCCGGCGACCCGCGACGACGGTCTCGCCCGGGTCGAGCGACATCGTCGGCAGCGCCTGGTCCGCGCGGGTGCGCAGGGAGCGGACGAGGTCCTCGTCGGACAGGGTGGCGCTCATCGGGCGCTCCTCTCGGTGGTCAGCGCGGTGCGCAGGGTGGCGAGCCCGCGGGACGCGGTCGACTTCACGGTGCCGACACTGACGCCCAGCTCGGCGGCGACCTCGGCCTCGGGCAGCCCGACGAAGTGCCGCAGGACGACGATCCGGCGCTGGCGGGCGGACAGGAGGGCGAGCGCGCGGACCAGCTGGTCGCGGTCGTCGGAGGGGCCGAGGGTGCCGCCGGTCGCGTTCTCGGGCAGGTGCTCGGGTGCGGAGAGCACCTCGCGGCGGCGTCGGCGCCAGGTGTCGATGCGCAGGTTCACCAGGGTCCGGCGGGCGTAGGCGAGCGGGTCCTCCCGACGGGCGCGCGACCAGGAGGCGTACGTGCGGACCAGGGCGTGCTGGACCAGCTCCTCGGCGCGGTGGGCGTCACCGACCAGCAGCCACGCGGTGCGCAGCAGGTCGGCCGAATGGGCCTGCATGAACGCGGTGAACTCGGCGTCGGTGTCCTCGGCCGGGTGTGTTCGCCCCGTGAGGACGCGTGTCGACTCCTCGCCGACGTCGTCGTCGGGCGGTGCGGGGCGCAGCGGCGCGGGCGGCATGGGGCTCACACCGTAGAAGACGCAGAAGGCTCGTAGAAGGTTGAGTGCGCGGCTGGGTGACAATGGAGGCATGACCCTGACGACTCCTGCGGCTGCGACGCGCCCCGGCGCCGTGCTGCCGCCGCTGCGCATCGGGCCGCTGACCATCGACACCCCCGTCGTGCTGGCGCCCATGGCGGGCGTCACCAACGCCGCCTTCCGCCGCCTGTGCCGCGAGTCCGGTGCCGGGCTGTACGTCGCGGAGATGGTGACCTCCCGCGCCCTGGTGGAGCGTGGTGAGGAGTCGATGCGGATCATCTCCCACGAGCCCGACGAGCGGCCGCGCTCCGTGCAGGTGTACGGCGTGGACCCAGCGACGGTCGGCGCCGCCGTCCGGCTGATCGCGAGCGAGGACCGCGCCGACCACGTCGACCTCAACTTCGGCTGCCCGGTTCCCAAGGTGACGCGCCGCGGCGGGGGAGCGGTGCTGCCCTGGAAGCGGGACCTGTTCCGCGCGATCATCACGGCCGCCGTCGATGCCGCGAAGCCCTACGGCGTCCCGGTCACCGTGAAGATGCGCAAGGGCATCGACGACGACCACCTGACCTACCTCGAGGCCGGGCTGGTCGCGCAGGAGGTCGGGGTCGCCGCGGTCGCGCTGCACGCGCGCACCGCCGCCGACTACTACTCCGGCACCGCCGACTGGGACGCGATCGCCCTGCTCAAGCAGACCGTCACCGACATCCCGGTGCTGGGCAACGGCGACATCTGGTCGGCCGAGGACGCTCTGGAGATGGTCGCGCAGACCGGCTGCGACGGCGTCGTCGTCGGTCGCGGTTGTCAGGGGCGTCCGTGGCTGTTCGCCGACCTCGCGGCCGCGTTCGGGGGGTCCGACGAGCGCATCAGGCCCGGGCTCGGCTACGTCGCGACGATCGTCCGGCGGCACGCGGAGCTGATGGTCGAGCACTTCGGCGACGAGGGCAAGGCGCTGCGCGAGATGCGCAAGCACATGGCCTGGTACTTCAAGGGGTACATCGTGGGCGGGGAGACGCGCGCCGCGCTCGGGCTGGTGTCGACGATGGCCGAGCTCGACGAGCGCCTGGCCCGGCTCGACCTGGACCAGGGGTACCCCGGGGCGGGCGCGGAGGGCCAGCGCGGCCGGGCCGGGTCGCCGAAGCGCCCGCTGCTCCCGTACGGCTGGCTGGACTCCCGCGAGCTGTCGGAGGAGTTCGCCAAGGCCCTGCACGAGGCCGAGCTGAGCGTCTCCGGCGGCTGACCAAGCCCTGAGTGCCGCAACGCCCCGCTGCGACGTCACTCACGGCTTGGTCGTCAGACGCGCCGGACTGCGACGGACGTGGCGAGGTGGTCGACGGTCGCGACCGTGGCCGACGGTGCCCCGAGCGCGCGGGTGGTCACCGCGATCGCGCCCGCCGCCGACGCCCGGGCGAGCGCCCGCTCGACCGGCAGCCCGTCGAGCACGCCGCTGAGCAGGCCGGAGAAGAACGCGTCGCCCGCACCGTTGGTGTCGACGACCTCCCCTGCAGACGTGGCGCCCACCTCGATCCACCCGTCGGCGTCCCGCGCGATCGCGCCCCTGCCACCGTCGGTGCAGACGGCGAGCCGGCAGCCGCGCGCGACGGCGTCGGCCAGGTACGCCCGAGGGTTCGTCAGCCGTTCGGCGCTGACCAGCAGGACGTCCGCCGCCGCCAGGAAGTCGCGGCGGAACTCGTCGGCGTCGTCCGCGTCGTGCAGGTCGCACCACACCGGGACGCCGCCCGCGCGGGCCTCGGCCAGGAGCGGGCGGCTGTGCTCGGCGAGGTCGAGGACGGCGGCGTCGAACCCGTCGAGCGGCGGCACGGGGCCGGGCTCGGGGTCCGGGAGCTCGAGGTAGACCGACACGCGGGAGCCGTCCCCGGTCATGAGGTTGAGGTGCTGCTCGGTGCGCGCGACCGGCTGGTTCACCAGCGCGATCCGCGGGTGGGCGAGCGCCGCCCGGACGAGGTCGCCCTCTGGGTCGTCGGCCAGCGAGGTGCGCAGCGTGACGTCGACGCCGAGGGCCGCCAGCGTGAGCGCCTTGCCCGCCGACGTGCCGCCCAGGCCCGCGTGGTGTCGGGTGGCGAAGATCGCCGGCGAACCCTTCTCCGGGAGCACCGGTACCTGCACGAGCAGGTTCCAGGACGCGGGGCCGTTCACCAGGACGCGAGGCACGGCTCCACCCTAGGGCGCTAGGGTGTGCCGACCTGCAAGTTGCTGCAATCAGTTGCGGCCCGCACCCGGTGGTGACGATGACGCACCTGCCTGCCCGAGCGACCGCCCTGCTCGGTGCCCTCCTGCTCCTCGCCGGGTGCACCGGGCCCGCAGAGCCGCCCCGGACGCGCGACGTCGGCGTCCAGCTTTTCCAGTGGACCTGGGACGCGATCGCCTCGGAGTGCACCGACAGCCTCGGTCCGGCCGGCTACGGGTGGGTGCTCACCAGCCCGCCGCAGGAGCACGTCGTCGGCGAGGCGTGGTGGACCGCCTACCAGCCGGTGAGCTACCGGGTGGAGTCGCGGCTGGGCACGCGCGAGGAGTTCGCCGCGATGGTGCAGGCCTGCCACGACGCCGGCGTGGACGTGTGGGCCGATGCGGTGGTCAACCACATGACCGGACAGGACGCACCGGGCGCGGGCTGGGCGGGGTCGGCGTACTCGCACTACGACTACCCCGGGATCTGGACCGACGCCGACTTCCACCACTGCGGGCTGACGCCGAACGACGACATCGCGCTCTACACGGACGCCGCCCAGGTGCAGTCCTGCGAGCTGGTCAACCTGGCGGACCTCGCCACAGAGACCCAGCGGGTGCGCGCGACGATCACGGCCTACCTGGAGGACCTCCTGTCGCTCGGCGTCGACGGCTTCCGCATCGACGCCGCCAAGCACCTGCCTGCCGAGGATGTCGCCGCGATCGTCGCGGGACTCCCCGAGGGGACCGGGATCGCGCAGGAGGTCATCCGCGGCAGCGGCGAGCCGATCACTCCCGAGCAGTACCTAGACAACGGCCAGGTCTACGAGTTCGCCTGGGGCAGGGACGTGCGGGGCCTGCTGGCCGCGTCGCCCGAGCTGGCCCTCGACCTCGGGACGACGTCCGGCTACGTGCCGTCGGACAGTGCCGTGGTGTTCGTCGACAACCACGACACCGAGCGCAACGGCTCGACCCTCAGCTACGCCGACGAGGCCGACTACGCGCTCGCGAACGTCCTCCTGCTGGCCGGCACGTACGGCACCCCGGCGGTCTACACCGGCTACGCGTTCTCCGACCGGGACGCCGGTCCGCCGCAGGACGCGGACGGCCGGGTGCGCGACGCGTCCTGCGGGTCGGCCCCCGGACCGGACGCCGACCTGGCGGACGGCGACTGGGTGTGCCAGCACCGCTGGCCCGCGATCGCGGGCATGGTCGGCTGGCGCTCGGCCGTCGGCGACGCTCCACGCACCGATGTCTGGACCGAGGGTGACGCGGTGGCGTTCGGTCGCGGGGACCGCGGGTTCGTGGTGGTCAACTCCGGTGACGACGAGCTCCGCGCTGAGCTGGCGACGAGCCTGCCGGACGGTGACTACTGCGACGTGCTGGCGAGCGGGGACTGCGCGGAGTCGACCGTGCGCGACGGAACCCTCACGGTGACGGTCCCGCCGCACACGGCCCAGGCGTGGGACGTGACCGCCCGCCCCTGAACGCGCGGACGGCCCCGCCGAGGCGGGGCCGTCACGAGAGCGGTCAGGCGGTGAAGCGAGCCCAGACGGTCGCGTCCGAGGGGACGAGCACCCGGCCGTCCGGGTCCACGGCGAGGTCGATCGACGCGAGCAGCACGTCGGCGCCCTCCGGCAGGACGACCGCCTCGGCGCCGAGGTTGGCGACCACCAGCACGTCCCGGTTCACGAACGCGATCACGTCGTCGCCGACCCCGTGCAGCCACTCCATGCCGCCGGAGCCCAGACCGGACTCCCGGCGCAGCTGGAGCGCCGAGCGGTAGGTCTCGTACGTCGACCCGGCGATGCCACGCTGGGCGTCGAGCGCGTACGACGCCCACTCGGCCGGCTGCGGGAGCCAGGTCACGCCGGTCGGGGAGAACCCGAAGCCCTCGGCGTCGGACGCCCACGGCAGCGGCACGCGGCAGCCGTCGCGGCCGCGCTCGGCGCCGCCGGTTCGGAAGAACGCAGGGTCCTGGCGCAGGTCGTCGTCGAGCGAGGTGTGGTCGGGCAGGCCGAGCTCCTCGCCCTGGTACAGGTACGCGGAGCCGGGCAGGCCGAGCATGAGCAGCGACGCGCACCGCGCCCGGCGCAGGCCGAGCACCTCGTCCGGCTGCTCGTCGCCGTGCCCGATCCCGTTGGGCCGCGAGCCCGGCTCGGCCAGGCCGAGGCGCGACGCGTGCCGGACGACGTCGTGGTTGGACAGCACCCAGGTGGTGGGCGCTCCGACGGCGTCCGACGCGCGGTAGGAGGCCTCCACGACGGTGCGCAGCGCCGGGGCGTCCCAGTGCGTGGCCAGGAACGCGAAGTTGAAGGCCTGCTGCATCTCGTCCGGCCGCACGTAACGGGTCAGCCGAGAGAGGGGCTCCACCCAGGCCTCGGCGACGAGCGCACGGTCGCCCGGGTACTCCGCGAGGACCGTGTTCCAGGCCCGGTAGATGTCGTGCACGCCGTCCTGGTCGAACATCGGGCCCTGGTTGCCGGCACCGGACACCGGCTCCGTGTCGTCCGACCCTTCGATCATCGACACGTGCCCGTCCCAGTCGGGCAGCCCGGGGGCCTTGACCATGCCGTGCGCGACGTCGATGCGGAAGCCGTCCACCCCGCGGTCGAGCCAGAACCGCAGCACGTCCTCGAACTCGGACCGGACCCCGGGGTGCTCCCAGTCGAGGTCGGGCTGGCGGGAGTCGAACAGGTGCAGGTACCACTGGCCGGGCGTGCCGTCGGGGTCGGTGGTCCGGGTCCACGCCGGTCCGCCGAAGATCGACTGCCAGTTGTTGGGCGGCTCGGTCCCGTCCACGCCCCGCCCCTCCCGGAACAGGTAGCGGGCGCGCTCGGGGGACCCCGGTCCGGCGGCCAGCGCGGCCTGGAACCAGACGTGCTCGTCGGAGGTGTGGTTGGGCACCAGGTCGACGATCACGCGCAGGCCGAGGCGGTGCGCGCGCTCGAGCATCACGTCGAAGTCGGCCAGCGTGCCGAAGAGCGGGTCGACGTCGCGGTAGTCGGCCACGTCGTAGCCCGCGTCGGCCTGCGGGGACCGGTAGAACGGGGACAGCCAGACGGCGTCCACCCCCAGCTCCGCGAGGTGGTCGAGGCGCGAGGTGACGCCGGGCAGGTCTCCGATGCCGTCGCCGGACGCGTCCGCGAACGAGCGCGGGTACACCTGGTAGATCACGGCATCCCGCCACCACTCGCCGTCAGGCGATCCGGGGGTGTGCACCAGGGTGCGCAGGGGTCGGGTGTCGGTCGTCGTCATGCGGGCATGCCTCACTTCGGGGGGTCTTCTCGGGGGGAGGCGCCGTTGCCGGTCGATCAGAGTACGGCGGGCGCCTGGGTGGTCACAGTCGTGGAGGTCAGGGCGTTCGACGAAGGGGCGGCGCCGGTGGAGGCGCGGACGATGAGCTCGGGGTGGAAGGTGAGCTCGGTGC